>DATGCC010000075.1:0-2228 GCA_035312345.1 Rhodothermales bacterium | reverse complement strand
GATCTCCAAACCGTAGAAATCCATGTCTCGCTATGTTCTATTCCTAATCCTTTTCTTTTTCTTCGCCACCCCAGTCACCGCGCAACCTACGCTGATCTTCGAATCGGAGCCGGGGTTTCGACTGACCGAACTCGGCGAGTTGATTCCGACGGTTCGTGGTCGCTTCGATTATAACGGCGACGGCATCCGCGACCTGTCGCTGATCCGTGGCAACATCCCCAATGACACCCTCTTCGTCATGGACCTGACCGTCCGCGAAGTCATCGCCCACTGGCCCATCGCCGACGTTGAAGCGCTCGCTTCAGTAATCGTAGATTTCCGGTTTATCGGCTTCTTCGATGTGGACGGCAACGGCCTGAAGGAAGCGGCTTTCTATGATCCAGAGGCCCAGGTGCTGGCTCTCACCGCACAGATCGACGGGCGCAGGGCACCAAAGCAGGAGGCCCAGACCTCATTCGTGGTGTCCGCCCGGTCTTTTGCCGTGCTGGATCTCGACGGCGATGAGCACGGCGAGTTGATCGTCAGCAACCCACAGACGGAAACCGTGCAGGTCTACGGCAGCAGCACAGGCACCGCTACCGAGGATGCTATTGAAGCCGCCCTCGCGCCGCTGCTGGAAAACTATCCCAACCCGTTCCGCGAGCGGACGACCATCGCCTACGAAGTACATCAGGCTGGACCCGTGACGCTCGCCATCTACGACCTGCTGGGCCGCACCATCGCTACACTCGTTGATGCCCGGCAGCCGGTCGGGCGGCATCATGTAACGTGGGATGGGCGCAACGCTAGTGGGCAGCCGTTGGCGGCAGGAACGTATTTCTACCGCTTGCAGGTGGGAGAAACCATTTCCAGCAAGCAAGCCATTCGCACCCGGTAGTAGCACAAAGCAGGCAACAGGATGGATAAATCACGTGGCATTGCCTGGGCCTTTGTGGGCCTCGGGATGGTGGCGCTGGGATTCGGCGTGTACATGCTGCACATAGCCCGGCAAAGCGCCTCGTGGCCGAGCAAGGAGGGCCGGATCGAAGCCGTTACGGTCGAGAAAACGACCAGCCGCCGCAGATCCTCGTCCTCCAGTCGCTCCACCGCTCGCCAGAAAAAAACCCGGTACCATGTCTCTCTCGTGTACAGTTATGTGGATGGACAGGTCCACGAGTCGTCGCGCTATTCCATTGGGCAGAGTCGTCGGATCAGCCAAAAGTATCGGAAGCGCGAAGACGCCACGCAGGCGGCCCGCGCCTATGCCACGGGGGATACCATCACCGTCCGCTATAATCCTGCCGACCCAAGCGAGGCGGTGATCAAGGCAGGCATCACCGGAGCGACCTGGCTTCCGCTGGTGTTTGGTCTCCTTTTTAGTGGACTGGGAGCTTACCTGTATTCCGGCATCCGTCGAAAAAAAACGGCCGCTTCCTAATCCCATGATCCAGATGGATGGGCAATGGGGCGTAAGTAGTCAAACACCTCTTCCATTCCAGCAATTCTACAATGCCATGAAACGCACCTCATCTTTTTTTCTGTTTCTCCTCGTCGTGGGCATGCTGTTGGCTATCACGCCTGCCCAGGCTAGTGACTACACCATCTACGTCGCGCCCAAAGACAGCCCGGCCTACAGCTTTGCCGAAAGCCAAGCCGACAGCAAAACCATCTTCGCCGAGCGCTCTTTTCACCGGGCACTAGACGGTGCGTCCAAGCTGCTGGCCCGTGGCGGCACCGTCAGCATTCTGATTGCCGGGGGCGAGTACGATGGCAAAGCCGGGGCGGGGATCTGGAAGCTACCTGCCGTCAAAAGCCCATCCGGGCGGCTGCATCTCCTCGGTGGCTGGAACGACGACTTCTCGGCCCGTGCGCCCTTCGACCACCTCACCCGCCTCGTGACACGGTATGGACGTGGTGGGGCTTTCATTGAGATCGGGCGGCGCTCGCAACTGGCCGAGTTGGTCATTAGCGGCCTCGTGATGGACGCCCGCCCGTCGAATAAGTACGATGGCGACATGAACCTGATGAAGAGTGGAACCAGCACTTACCGCATGATCTCGTTCGCGCAGCTTAAAACGGATCACCTCGTCATCGCCGACAACGTCTTCGCCAACGCACCGCAGGTCGTCTTCGACCCCTACATCTCACCGATGTCTGGCAGTGCCACCGTCGATATCGTCAACAACTTCTTCCTGGGCAACGTCATTCCCATCCAGGAACTCAGCGCCATTCCCTTCGGCACGACGCTC
>DATGCC010000074.1:0-11368 GCA_035312345.1 Rhodothermales bacterium | reverse complement strand
TCCCAATCAGCTACGCGCAAGCGCCCGGTTCTGCAGAGAATCGGGTGTTTCTGCTTTTCGCGGCATTTCCTCTCTTCCCTTCTCGCCCTTCCCTCGTCCTTTTTTGCGGAACGGATACAAAATGCCGCTCGTTGGCTTTGTCGCTATTCAGCGAGAATGGCTATCCTTGGTAGTTCTTCCGTTTTCCTGACTTGTCTCTGCCCTATGCGCCGTTTTCTGCTCTTCGCATGCCTGCTCGCCCCGGCTGCACTGTTGCTGGTCGGATGCAGCGGACCCAACCCGCTCATCGAAAGCCAGCGCCGCACCATCGACTCGCTCTACATTGCTGACCGCGAAATGCGCGTCGAACTCTACGCCTTGCAAGACTCCATTCGGTTCTTCGACGATATCGAGTCGGGGCGTTATTACCGCCAACGGCGGGCCATGGAGGACGAAATCAACCGGCTGGAATATCTGGTTGCCGTACGCCGCGACTCGCTTTGCGTGGTGGAAAACCCGACGGTTGAGACGTTGCAGGTGGATGACCTCTTCGAACCGGCCAGCGCCACCCTCACAGAGCAAGGCATGGAACGCCTCGACACCCTTGCCACGCTGCTCAACGACTCCTACCTGGGGCGCAACATCCGCATCGAAGGCCATTCGGACAGCGTGCCGCCCGGAGCCTCACTGCAAGAACGCTACCCGACGAACTGGGAACTGACAGCGGCACGGGCCACGGCGGTCGTCCGTTACCTTTCGGATGAGCAGGGGATAGAAGCAACCCGGTTCGAGGCCGTCTCGTACGGACCAGCACGGCCCATCGCATCGAACAATACCGCCACGGGCCGCCGCCAGAACCGGCGTATCAATGTGATTGTGCTCGACAGCTAACCCCCTTTCTGCCATGACAACTGCTGCTCCCACGCGTCCCGCTCACGCCTATTCTTTCTTTCTGCACCGCCTCCACCTCCTGCTCCGGGCCAATCAAATCGCCCCTTATGCGACCTGCGAGGTAGATGCACCGGGCGACGCCCCAGCCCCTGCAACCGACCCGCTCTCCATCGGCGCTATCGTGGATTTCATTGACGCACACCCGGACGAAGCCATAAGCCTGGACCAACTCGCCGGGCGCGTTCACCGCAGCAAGTACCATTTTGCCCGTGTCTTCCGCGAAGAGGTAGGCATCCCGCCGTGGGCGTATGTGGTCGAGACGCGCCTGCGCACCGCCCGCGACCTCCTCGACACCCGCCCCGACCTGTCGCTGACGGAGATTGCATTACGCGCCGGGTTTTATGACCAATCCCACTTCACGCGGGTCTTCAAAAAAGCGGAAGGCATCACACCCGGCGAATACCGCAAGGATGTACAAGAGGACGACGACGAGACTACGTAGGTTGATGCTATACGACGTTTTTGACAACAGACGATTGTGTCATTATGGAAGACCCGCAGATTTCCTCTGTCCTCGATCCCCTCGTTAACCGGCTGCTCTCGGTTCGCACCATCATCATCAGCGGAGCCATCAACCAGGAAATCGCCGAGCGCGTGATGAAGCAGTTGACGGTGCTCTCCGCCGAGTCGGACGCGCCCATCACGATCTACATCAACTCGCAGGGCGGCCACGTCGAATCGGGCGACACGATCCACGACATGGTCCGGTTCATCAGTCCCAAGGTGCGAATGCTGGGCACCGGCTGGGTGGCAAGTGCCGGGGCGCTCATCTACGTAGCGGTGCCCCGCGAGGACCGTTACTGCCTGCCCAACACGCGCTTCCTGCTCCATCAACCCGCTGGCGGGGCGCAGGGCGTAGCAAGCGACATTGCGATTGAAGCCCAGGAAATTGTCAAGATGCGCGACCGGATCAACCGCATCTTTGCCCGGCAGACGGGCCAGTCGCTCGAAAAGATCGAGAAAGACACCCACCGCAATTTCTGGCTCAGCGCCGAGGAAGCCCGCGCCTACGGCCTCGTTGGGCACATCATCTCCAACATCAGCGAGATGCCGGACTAAATACTACCTCAGCCGCCCTGCTCATGGTAGCGCGCTACCATTCGATCAAATTCATAGAGCAGACCGAGGAGGTTCTGTGCCTCCGGCACAAACGAGTGATAGTCATACTGCCGCATCGCCATCAGACCGACCTGAGTGGTAGCCGGAAACTGGTCGGTTTCGACAGCCTTGCGGGCGTTGGGCAGGAAGATCGCTTGCAGCCATAGCTCGAAACTTGGCGCATCCAGATAGGACGTGATCTTGCCACTTTCCACCTCGTCGCGGAGGTCAGGAGCATCGTCGGTCCAGAAGCCAATGGCTTTCATCTCGGCTTCGATGGTGCCGAGTTGCTGCGCGATGGCAGCGCGGTGGGCCTGGCGATCCATGGATCCTCTTGTTGTATCCCTGAGATAGTGTAGCAACGAGCCCAACAGGCATAGTACTTCAGCAGACCTACGACGCATGCACTGCACGAATATAGGCGCGGAGGGCCATGGCATTGTTACAGGTTTCCTCCTTAGCTGCGTAGACGAAGGTGATGCGCAGCCCCCGGCGCACCCGTTCGATGATAGGCGTTAATTCCTCATTGTGATGTTGGAGTTCTACAAAGTAACGCTGCCTGAATTCGTCCCACTTATTAGGGTCATGATTAAACCATCTACGCAGCGCCGAAGATGGGGCGACGGATGATAACCAGAGGTCGAGGTGGGCGTCTGCTTTAGCTAGTCCGCGTGGCCAGAGCCGGTCCACCAACACCCGAAAGCCATCGCCCGGCGCGGGTGGTTCGTAAACCCGTTTTAAACGAATGTCCATCGCATCAGGAATCAATAGATCGCCCAGGCAAGCCGTCCAGGTGGCCCCCTCTGGGGCAGATTATCGACGGCTATCCAGCTATCATGTTCTATGGATTGTAGATGGCCAGGGTACCTACCAAATCGATTTTCAGAACTACCACTACACGGGCGACCGCATCCTTTTCCTGAGCCCTGGTCAGTATTTCAGGGTGGTTGCAGGGTCTTTCAAGCTGAAGGAAATCGCCGTCCCTGCGACGCTCCTCCCGCACAATCATCAACTGGCAACAGCCAGCCGGGTTCTCTTCACCCATGTGTATGAAGCCGGGGCCATCATCCCCTCGCCCCAATGGCCGCATGACGCCCCGCTGAATGAGACAGAACACCTGCACACTTGGCTGCGGAAGGCAGCCCTACACTGGGTCCAACAAAAACCATTCGACCCACACATCACGCCGCGAGAGACAAACCTGATCTTCGACCTTCGGCAACTCATCGAAATGTACTACCAAGAACAACGGCCCGTTCATGAGTACGTCCGGGAGTTGGATTTCTCGTCCAAATGGATCAACCGCATCACCACCTCGCGCATCAACCGAACCATCGGCGAGTTGGTCAGAAGCCGACAGATGCTGGAAGCCAAACGGGAGCTTTTCTTCTCCGACAAGACCGTCAAAGAAATTGCGTACGCATTGGATTTTTCAGACCCGGCCTACTTCAGTCGGTTTTTCTCCACGCATGCAGGCCTGTCCCCCGTAGCGTTTCGAGAAGCACACGCCGCCTCGCGGGTGGATCCCTTTCTAGAAAACGTCTGGGCGCTCGTCGAGGACCACTTTCGGCAGACGCGCTCGGTGGCGTTCTACGCAGCACAGCTCTTCCTCACGCCCAAAGCGTTGAGCGCGAAGGTAAAGCAGGCAACCGGCCAGCCCTTCAGCCATCTCATCAAAAGCCGGGTGGTCGCCGAAGCGCGTCGGTTGCTGACATCGTCCGACCTGCCCATCCAGGAGATCGCCTGGTATCTCGGGTTTGAGGAAGCCCCTCACTTCAGTCACTTCTTCAAGCAAGCCACCGGCCAGGCTCCGCTCGTCTTTCGCCAAAACGGGTAACCGGCCGGCCCCGTACAGGGAGCCTCTGTTCCCAAAAAGTACAAGCTTCGGGGAAAAATACGCATTCCTTCGCCGCCCCCTGCACCAGATATTGATTGTGTTCACGGAAATCAACGTCCAGATAGAGCACAATCATGAATCCTCTCCAAGCCAAAGTAAAAGCCCTCGACCAGCAGATTCTTGACGGCGACATCCTGGGGGCAGTAGACACCTTCTTTCATCCTGATGTGGAGACCCAAGAAGGCAACGCCGAAGACGTCCTGCACGGCAAGGCAGCAAAGAAGAAGCACCTCCAGACGTTCTTCGAAGATATCGCTCAGGTCAATGGTATTCACCTGCACAGCTATGCTGTGGGCGATGATGTCACAATGTCGGAGTTCACCTTCGACTTGACCCGCACCGATGGCATCCACCTTCTCTGGAATGAGGTCCTGCGCCGGCGATGGCAGGACGGCCTGGTCATCAGCGAGCGCTACTACACTGCTTCGTAAGGGACCGTCAGGAGCCGACGAATCGACACAACGGCTGCCTTACGGCCAGGCGTAATGCTCACCCCATCGCCGCTCATTTTCCACCTTTTTATCCCGACCCACCGAAAACCAAAGAGAGATCTATGTCCAACCAACGTATTCCGAACCTCGACCGCGAGCAAGCTACCGGCAAAACACGCGAGATCCTCGACGGCATCCACGCGAGCCTGGGCCGTATTCCCAACCTTGTCTCGGTCATGGCAAACTCGCCAGCTACCCTGCAAGGGTATGTTGCTCTCGAAGAGGCGCGGCGTTCGAGCCGACTGCTTAGTCCTGCCTTTCAGGAACAGCTTGCCCTGGCCGTGGCAGAGGCCAACACCTGTACGTATTGCCTCGCGGCCCACACGGCCCTCGGCAAGAGGCACCAACTCAGCGATGAGGAGATGCTACGTAACCGAGGCGGCATCTCGCACGATGCCCGCACCAAGGTAGCCCTCCGGTTTGCCCAGCACGTCGTGCGCACCCAGGCCCAGATCAGCAACGACGACCTGGCTGCCCTGCGGAAAGCGGGGTACTCCGATGGCGAGATCATTGAGATCGTCTTCAACGTCGTGGCCAACATCTTGACCAACTACGTCAACCACGTAGCTGGCACCCTGGTCGATTTTCCCCAGGTGCCCTCGCTGGCAGCCCAGGCCGCCTGAAACGCTGGCTGCTGCCTTCCCAAACCCATGACCATCCTATCAAACCTGTTAAGACCATGAACACCAAAACACGCCTTAGTCTCTTCTCCAGCCTGTTGCTGATCGGCCTGCTGGCGCTCATAACCACAGGCACCGACCTCGGGGACGAGCCGCCAACAGCTACCGCCCCGAACGATATGGAAATTGCCCACATCGCCTACACGGCCGGCATCCTCGACATTCGCTATGCCCACCTTGCGCTGGCGATTTCGGAAAACCCGGACGTGCAGGCATTCGCCGAGACGATGATCCGCGACCATACAGCGGTCAATGAGAAGGCGGTGGCGCTGCTTCAACAACTCAAGGCCACGCCACAGGACAATCCGACCAGCCAAAAGCTGATCCAGGACGCGGCCAAGATACGCAAGGAGTTGATGGCACTTGAAGGAGCCACGTTCGACAAACGCTACGCCGCCAATGAACTGGCCTACCACCAGTTTGTCAACCAGACGGTCGAAAACCAGTTCATTCCGGCGGTAAGGAACCCACAGTTCAAGAGCCTGCTGGCCTCTGCGCTACGCACCTTTAAGGTACACGAGCAGCACGCAGAAAAGCTGAACAGCAGCCTGAACCAGGGCGAGATGTAAGATGAGCCACCCCGCCTGCAGGAAGTGTGCTGTCCTGATTGTGGGTGCCCTGCTGTTCATCGGTGTGGGGGGCGTGCTGGACCTCTGCGTTCAGCAGCCCCCCGCGCCAGCAGCACAGCGGCATGTGGTAGAGATGCTCGACTTTGCCTTCAAGCCAGCATCGCTGACCGTCGCGCCAGGAGATACCATCGTGTGGATCAATCGCGACATCGTGCCGCATACAGCCACCGAGAACCATGAAGCGTGGGATTCAAACACCCTGCACGAGGCCGATTCGTGGTATGTGGTCTTACAAGAGCAAGGACGCCAGTCGTACTATTGCCGTTTCCATCCCGCCATGCAGGGCAGCATCGTAGTCAGCAAAACAGACCACGAACGTCCCTAAAACAACCAGACCCATGCATGTCCAAACATCAGACCTCACCACAAAAAAAGCAAGCGACCTACGTACTCGCGTTGAGACCTCAACCAGATGATTCGGGGAGGCGGCATCCTCGCTGCCCACAATACCTTCTACGCCGACGATGTCATTCAACAGGAAAACGAACTGGAACCCACCGTTGGAAAAGCGGCCAATCGGAGACGGGAGGAGGAGTTCTTGTCGAACATCACCGAGTTCCGGGGAGCAGAGGTAAAGAGCGCTGTGGATCCAGCCCATGCTACCACGATGGTGGAATGGTTCTTCGACTATGACCATCGGGAGTGGAGAACCCACCAGTACCATCAGGTTGCTGTGCAGCGATGGTACGACGGCCTCCTCATCCATGAACGGTTTTACTACGGTGCATGAGCCGCCACCGTGCTCCTCAATAACCAATGCGCGAGCAATGCGAGCCCATGGACGTGAGCGAAGCAAACAGCGTGACAGCGAAGCCAATGACCCATCATCCATGTAGTCCAGAGCTATTTTGTTTTCACCAATATTGCCCTTCTTGCTAAAGCCCGGCTGTACAGGCTACCAATTATGGCAACAGGGTCATCATCGACGTTTGTATCCGCCTGCGCTGGTTTCGAGGCGACAGAGATAGACGCCAGCGGATCAGCCGCATCTTTGCCTGGCAGACAGGCCAGTCGCTCGAAAAGACGGAGGAAGACACCCACCGCAACTTCTGGCTCAGCCCGAGGAAGCCCGCGCCTACGGCCTTGTCGGGCACATCATCTCCAACATCAACGAAATGCCAAGCTGATTGCTCTCAGGTCTTCTGGATGACAAAGGAGCGCTTCTCGGTAATGCCATCCTGGTCGATGACTTTGATGTGCCATGCGTCGGACTGCACCTCCACCAGCACAAACGTGAACTTGTACACCACCTCCGACTGACCGGGATCGCCCGTGATGTGGAAGTGGTTCGTCAAAACATCGTTGAACCGGCTGGTGCTGACGAAGTCATCCAGTTCGGTGGCTCCGCCGCCGGCCACCAGTTGCGGCGGCGACTGGTCATTCAAAAACTGGATCATCTCGAACAGGTGCAGGTGCCCACCCACCAGAAATTTGACGTTGGCCTGTTGTGCGTCGGCAACCACGCCACTCGGCGGCTGATCATCATAAGTGGCTCCCACTCCCCATAGCGGTCGGTGGGTAATAAACCAGGCAGGATCGGACCCGGTACGCTTTTCAAAAGCGTCTTGGTAATCCTTTCGATGGGCCGAGTCTGCTGAATCCATGACGAGCAGTTGCAGGCTGTCCAGCGGCACCTGGAACGGCGCGGAGCGATACTGACCGGACGCACAGGCCTCCCAGGCAGCGCTATCAGGATTGGTCAGCGGGTAGGGATCCAGGAACAGATACCACCCACGCCACTCTCGTTCGCAGGATTCATGGTTGCCGCGTGCAAAAACCCACGGTGCAGCTTCCAGCAAGGAATCTGCCGGATTAAAAAAGTCAACGGCCCAGGTCGCCCAGTTTTGACCGTAGGAACTGCCGCCACAGCGCTCCTGATCTTCTGGCGGGCACTCCGCTTCGCGGTAGATATAGTCGCCAACGTGGATGACCAGATCGGATTGCCGAGCCAGCGCCGAGGATACGGTCTCTGTAAAAAGCCATTCTTCAACCTCGGTGGTATCAACATTCGGGCTGTCGTTGCAATTCTGGAAGGTGTTGTCTTTCATCCTACACCCGGTATCTCCAATCACCAGCATGCGTTGGGGAGATGACTCGGGCAGCGCCAGCTGCTTCCCGCCCAGCGTAGCTGATTGCAGATCATGGGCGAGCGTTGCCTCACAAACGGTAATGTCAAAATCAGGTGGCATGCTGCCTGTCCCCACGCGGTTGTGCATGGCTACGGCTGCTGTCGTGCCCTGCTGATCGACCGTTGCTATCGACGGACACGGCTGCCCCGGTTGCGTATAGATGGCCCGTACGATGATTGCTCCACCAGCACCCAACTGCACCCACTGGTAATCGGGTGCACTCGTTGTGACCACCACATTGGCTTGTTCTAAATCCGACGTTTCCGCCGTGCATGCCGCCATGACGGTAAGCAAGACCAGACCTGTAATACCGACGCATATCTGTTTCATACAGCCATCTCCCGGCTCAGGCCGCATAAGTAAGGATAGAACCCCTGACTGCATGAAAAAGGGGAATCAAAGGAATCAACCTGGAAACAACAGAACCTACACCACTAACTCAGGCAGCACATCATGTTCTCGAATCAGTAGCGCACCATACGTTGCGCAAGCACATGAACACATCAGGTCGTACAGGCAGCATACATATCACCGCTTTGAGATACAAGGTGGTTGCCTCGCAAAGCCACATAGTCTCGTCTGGGCAAATGGTACAACATCGGGTTATACCAGGATCGTAAAACCTGAACGCGGCAGCGATGCGCCGGACGCTTTATGTTATGTGTTCACCCTGTCCTGGTATCTCTCGCAATGAGGAGCCTACGGGGAACGCCTGCCCAGTAAGCTGCCATGCCAGCCCTATGAACACCCGCCCATCTTCTTTCTTGCATCTTGTCCTGCGGGTACTCATCGTGCTAACTGGGGCTTTCCTGGGCTTTCTTGTGGGCTTCTACACGGCCCTTGCGATAGTTGTCGCCAAGGCCCACGTGGGCTACTACATCTTTGCCCTGCACGATCTCGCCGAGATCCGCCTCGAAACGGTGACGATTTTTCTCAGCATGGTCGCGGGTGGGGTGCTTGCCTATCGTATTCCGCGACGGCTGCTGCGTGCTTTCTTGCGGGGGCTTGTTGGCCTGATCGGAGGTGCGCTGGTGGGCGTGCTGGGCGGCATGCTCTTCGGAGACAGCAACGAAGCCCTGTGGGTGGGCGGCATCGTCGTCTCAGCGCTCACGGTTCTTATCGTTATGGCGCTGGCTTTGCGCGTCTTTAAACTCAGTCGCGCCCTTACCCGCAACGACCTCGTGGCAGCATCTATCGTGGTTGTGGCTACCATCATCGCCCTCATCGTGGGCCTGCGCGAGACAGCCGCCATCGAGATCCCCGAGCAGGAACCGGAGCCGCTTCCGCCCCCCGCCGAGGTCGACGAGGTGGTGTTTATCGTGGGCGACGCAGGGGCAACGCTGGCAGAAGGATCTCCCCTTCTAAAGGCGCTGCAATACGACATTGAGCAATGGTCCGCTACGCTGGCGCGCGACTCGGCCGTGTCCGTCGTCTTCGCCGGAGACATCGTCTATCCCGTAGGCGTACGCGACCGCACGCATCCCGCATTCCCGCAAGACTCGACCCGCCTGTGGAACCAGATTGCGTTGCTGGGGGGCTCCGAAGCGCGACGGTATGGCAGCCTGGGCCTGTTCGTACCCGGCAACCATGACTGGGGCAATGTGGGGGACGAAAGCGGCATCAAACGCATCTATAACCTGGAAGCGCAACTCGAAATAGCCCGTGCCCAGAACTATGCTGCCTACCTCGTTCCAGAAAATGGTGATCCCGGTCCAGTGATTCGAGACATGCGCGATAACGTCCGGTTTGTGATTCTGGATACCCACTGGTTTCTACGGACCCGCTCCCGCCAGGAGCGGCAGGCTTTTCTGGGACATCTCGGCGAAGCTCTCAACACCGCCGGGGATCGTCATGTCATCATCGTTTCCCACCATCCTTATCGCTCGGCGGGACCGCACGGCGTCATCATTCCAGGTGTTCGAAGCTGGGGGCTCGAATATTTGCTGCGCCGTTCTGGATCTATTGTACAGGACCTCAATGCACCTGTCTATGATGAACTGTTGCAAGGCATGAATCATCTCTTCGCCACAGCGGATCGCCCCCCGCTGGTCTTTGCCGGAGGGCACGATCATTCGCTTCAGGTCATTGAGCAGCAGGCCGATACGGAGCCTGCCTTTATGCTGGTCAGTGGATCGGGCAGCAAAGTCTCGTCCATCAGCACCCTGCCCGGCATGCACTATGGTGCTGAGCGGCCCGGCTATATGCTGATGACTTTCCGCAAAAACGGTGCAGTAGACCTGTTCGTGGTGGCAGGAGAACGGGACCTGCTCACCTGTACCGCCGCCTCAGAAAGCCCCCAGCAAGCCTGCATGACGATGGGCGAGAATGCCTTCGATATCGTCTATGGACGCACTCTCGCCGCTGCTCCAGATCGACCCCTTTTGACGGACAGCACAGCAACCGACAACACGGAGGCCACCTCCCCCGAAACGAACGATACCGTAGCTGACGTCACTACTGATTCGCTCGCCGAACCTTTCTACACGTCCCGCGCCACTGCCTGGTGGACCCGCAGTGTGCTGCCGCTGTCCTCTCCCATTGCTGACCCGGATGCCGAAGAAGACATGGACGTCCCGCCCCCGGCTGTGCCCGCACGGATGCTCTACTTCCAACCCGACTCGGTGACGACAACAGCCGGAGCCTCTTACTTCGCCGGCCCGCTGCATCGCCTCATGCTCGGCTCCCTGAACCGGCACCTCTGGGACGTCCCGATACGCCTGCCCGTGCTAAACCTCGACACGTTAGGCGGCGGGGACTTCGCTATCGAAGAGTTGACCGGCGGCATGCAAACGGTCGGCTTTCGCATGCAGGGTCAGAACGGCGTACGGTACCAGTTCAGGAACATCGTTAAGATCGGCACACGCGGTCTTGATGGCGATTTACAGAAAGAAACTTTTGGCAAGGTGCTGGAAGATCAGCTAGCAGCCCAGTTTCCGATGGGTGCCATGGTCGTTGCCGAACTGCTGCACGCCGTGGACGTGATGGTCGCCGCACCGCGCCTGGTGGTGATGCCCAACGATGAGCGTCTGGGCGAATACCGCCCCTACTTTGCCGGGCGCGTGGGCTGGATCCAGATCCATCCCGATGAGCAAGAGCACAACCAGCCCGGGTTCGCCGGATCACGCAACGTAGAAGGCGGCTCCGACATCTATGATGTGCTGCGCCAGGACCCAAGCCATACGGTAGATACGCGCAAATACCTGCGCGCCCGGCTCGTCGATTTCCTCGTCGGAGACTGGGACCGCCACGCAGATAACTGGCGCTGGGCGCGGTTTGCCGAGGGCGAACGCGTGCGCTGGGAGCCGATCCCCCGTGACCGCGACTGGGCCTTTACCCGGATCGACGGCATGGCCTCCAAAGTCACGCCGCTGTTTTTCCCTCGCTATGTGGGTTTTTCCGAGGAGATGCCCCCAATGGACCGGCTCGCGGCCTCGGCCTACCGACTCGACCACCGCCTTCTCGCCGGAGTGCCGCAAGAGGTCTTTGAAGAAGACGCCCGCCAGGTGCAAGCTAT
>DATGCC010000073.1:0-4142 GCA_035312345.1 Rhodothermales bacterium | reverse complement strand
TTAAAGTATCGTTCCGGGTTCCGAGTTCAGTGTTTCGAGTTTCTCGGTTTTAAATCCAGAACCCGGAACCCGGAACGCGAAACCCAACCATGGTCGAAAACGAAATCCAGTTCCTCCGGTGGAAGGAGTTTCGGCAGATGGCTCCGTCCATCCTTCGGCTGGAAATTACGCGGCTGGGTGGGTTGATCGACGCAACACCACCGGAAGCCCTCGATGTGCGCAATGCGCTGGTGAAAGCGAGGTTCGAGGTGCAGCAGTTCGTATCGTGCCTGGAGAACGCCGACCCATCGACTACAAAAGCCTGCGCCTCGCATCTGCAAACGGCGTTGCTGGTCCTCTCTTTCGACGAGCCCGAATGGATACCCCGGCAAACACGGGCGTACATCATTGACCGCCTCACCTACGTCCTCGACCGGATCGCGCTGGTTTATTAAGTCGGCTGCTTTGCCTGGCCTATGGCGTGGCGACGGGCCAACTCCCGGCGTAGACTTTCTTCGCCCTGCTTCATGGCCCAGTGGTGGTTGGCAGCAAAGATCGGCTTGAGCAGAAACGAGAGATAGCATAGCAGCGGCTTGTCGGCGCGAATCTGCCAGTCGTAGGTCATATTGACGAACGGCCCGTCCTGCTCGAACGTCCACACGCCCCGCCCGACGAAATCGCCCCAGGCGTCGAGGCTCCAACCATGCGGGCGGCATGCTTCGGTGACGCGGAACTGCCAGCGCAGGGTGTAGGGCAGCCAGCCTTTCGTGTACAGATCATAGACCTTGCCGATGCCCTGATCATCGCCAGGCTCCAGCAAATCGACGCGCAGGTAGACCGACGGCCACCAGCGGACGAGGTCGCAGGCGTCGTCGAGCACCTCCGACACCTCCTCGCAGGTGCCCTCCACCCGCCAGTGGGTGACGAAGTGATAGTCGTTACGGGTCATGCGCGCATTGAAAAAACAGTAGCTACAGAGGGCTATCGGAACCGGCTGTCCAGGATAGCCTGGTGGAACGCGTCGGGCGCTTCGCTCTGCGGGATGTGCCCGATGCCAGGCAGCAGTACCAGTTCGCTCTGCGGCAACCGCGCGTGGGCCAGGCGGGCGTTCTTCGGCTTGACGAGTTCGTCTGCCGCGCCCCAGATGAGCGTGACTGGCATCGGCAGCCGTTCGAGGTCGTCCAGTAAAGGCCGCCGCCAGGAGCGCAACGTGATGAGGTTCAAAAAAGCGGTCTCGCCGGACGGCGGTGCGGCGGAGAGCTGGTAGTAGTACTCGGCCAGCGATGCAGCAGGAACCGGACCCTGCGCGGCATCTTCGCTTCGGGCTCGGGCGACGAGCGCTGGCCCCAACGGCCCCGCCAGACGCACCACGCGTTGCGGCGTCAGGTGAAAGTAGAGGCCATCGCTCAAGTCCATGGGCGGTGTGATTCCAGCGGCATCCACCAGTATCAGGTGGTCCACAACACCTGGATGCGCCAGCGCAGTCGCCTCCAGCCTCAACAGCCTTGCCTCCTTGCTCACCGTCACCGAAGCGTTTGACGAAGCCGAGGCTGTCTACCGCGAAGCCCTTGCCATTTACCGCACCCGGTTGGGACCGGAGCATCCGTATGTTGCTACCGTTTCGTTCAACTTGGGCCGTCTGCTGATGACCCAGAAGAATTATGCCGCCGCTACGCCCGTCTTCCGCGAGGTGCTGGCGTTGCGGCGGAAACAACTGGGCAACGATCACCTCCGCGTCGCCTCAGCCGCCCTGCATCTGGGCCGCGCCCTTACCAAACTGAACCAACTCGACGAAGCGGAGGCCCTGTTGCGAGAGGCCCTCGCCATCCGGCAAGCCACCCTGGAGCCTATCAACTGGCTCATCGCATATGCCAAGCTAGAACTGGGCATCTGCCTTACCGCCAACGGGCGCTACGATGAAGCAGAGCCTTTGCTCCAAGAAGGCCTCGCCGGTATCGAAGCCCAGCATGGCCCCGACCACCGCATCACCGAGTATGCCCGCGAGGCGCTGGCAGATCTCCAGAATGCGAAACGGGAGGTGTGAGACGTAAAGCGTGAAACGTGAAGAATAGCTGTCAGTCGTCAGTTATCCGTTTTCAGACAGTAACGGATAGCTCATCCCGGCATCACGTTTTACGTCTCCCGAAATTGAGTTAATCCTATGGTTTCTCTATCATCGGGAAAGGAGGCCTGAAAAACTGGGGTCATCGCTTCGAACCAGCCCGCAGGAGGAGCGCATGTACAAAAAGATCTTTGTACCCGTCGATAACTCGGAGCATTCGATGTCGTGTATCGACGTAGCCGTGGAGTTGGCAAAGCAGTTCGATGCGAGTCTGGTAGGCAGCCACGCCTACGCGGCGCGGATGCACGACTACCGGTTCAAGCAGATGGAATTCACGCTGCCCGATGAGTATCTGATCGAGGATCAGATGGAGAAGCAGCGCAAGATCCACGACACGCTCATCACGATGGGCCTGGAGTTGATCTCGGACTCCTACCTCGTGGTGATGGAAGAAAAGGCGAAGGAGGCCGACCTCCCGTTCCAGCCGAAGATGTACGATGGCAAGAACTTCAAGATCATCGTCAAGGACATCAAGGAGAGCGATTATGACCTCGTGGTGATTGGCGCGCTGGGCCTCGGAGCCGTCAAGGACAGCCTCATCGGCAGCGTCTGCGAACGGGTGTGCCGCCGCGTGACGACCGACACGCTGGTCATCAAAAACACCGCCCCCATCGAAGATCAACTCGGCTACGGCGGCGATGGCGAGGTGGCCCACAAGCACGGCGGCAGCATCATCGTCGGCATCGATGGCAGCCCCGAATCGTTTGCCGGATTGCGGACAGCGCTGGAACTAGGCCGGAAACTTGGTAAGCAGGTGGAAGCGATTTCCGTCTACGATCCCTATCTGCACTACGCCATGTTCAACAGTATCGTCAACGTGCTGACGGAGAAGGCATCGAAGGTGTTCAAGTTCAAAGAGCAGGAGCAGTTGCACGAGGAAGTCATCGACACAGGGCTAGCGAAGATCTACCAGTCACACCTCGAAGTGGCCCGTCGCATCGCCGAAGACGAAGGCGTCGATCTCAAGATCACCCTGCTCGATGGCAAAGCGTTCGAGAAGATGCTCCAATACGTGCGCCGCGAAGAGCCATGGCTGCTGGTGCTCGGTCGCATCGGCGTCCACAGCGACGAGGATATGGACATCGGCAGCAACACCGAAAACCTGTTGCGGATGGTGCCGTGCAACGTCCTGCTATCGAGCCAGCGCTACGTCCCGCCGCTCGACATGAAGGCCGAGGAGACAATGTCGTGGCTCGAACCGGCCACGCGCATCCTCAATCGGGCTCCTGACTTCGCTCGTGGCATCGCCAAAACCACCATCCAGCGCTGGGCGATGGAGCGCGGGCACTCGGTCATCACCACCAAGATCGTTGAGGAGGCGATGTCCACCATCCTGCCGCGCTCGGCAATGCTCAAGATGGGCATCATCGCGGAAGAGGTAGCGCGGAAAGAACTGGACGCTGTCCTATCTGACACCTACGTCTGCCGCGAGTGCGGCTATGCGGCCCGCGACTTCGAACCGGCTGTCTGCGCCGTCTGTGGGGCTCCGCCCGAGGCTTTCGAGAAGCTCGACAAAGAAGCCATCGAAAACCTCGCGCCGCTCGAAGGTCCCATCGAAGAAGAGGAAACCTTCGACAACATCAAGCTCAAGTGGACGACCGACGCCCGCAATGCCCTCCGCGAAGTGCCGGATGGCTATCAGATGCGCCGCGCCAAAGCACAGATCGAAAAGAATGCCCGCGTCAAGAAAATCCCGACCATCACCCTCGACCTCGTCATGAATGTCATCGGCGACACGCTGGACGACACGCAGCACCTCACCGCCAAAGGCAATCTCAAAAAGTCTACCGCCGATGGCCCCGGCGACCGCAGTGCTGCCGCCAAACCCGCCGAAGCCCTGATCCAGGACGGCGACTTCCAGTGGACGCCCGACGCCTGGGCGCGGCTCGAACGGGTGCCGGAAGGCTTCATGCGCAATGGCACTAAAAAACGCATGGAAAACTGCGCCCGCGCCCACGGTACCACCCTCATCACCCTCGACATTGCCGAAGAAGGCATCGCCGAAGGACTCAAGGCGATGGAAAAGATGATCCGCGAACAG
>DATGCC010000072.1:0-3113 GCA_035312345.1 Rhodothermales bacterium | reverse complement strand
GGAGTGTGTTGCGCGTCGGGAAGTTGAGCGAAGTCGTGGTGCCCGCTACAAAGACGCGGCCCTGATCATCCACTGCCATCGCCGCGACCATCTCCTCGCCCATGCTGCCCCCGAGATAGGTGGCGTACACCAGTGCATCGCCGCCGGGCGTGTACTTGGCGACGAACACATCGGCCCCGACGAGCGGTCCGCCCTGATAGCCCTGTGCGGCGTTCTGGGTCGGAAAGTCGTCCGAGAGGGTCTGCCCGGCAACGTAGACAAAGCCGCTCTGGTCGATGGCGATAGCTGTGCTGATATCCATGTCGCTGCCGCCGAGGTAGGTCGAGAAGCGCACGGTCGGGGCCTGCGCCACGCGGTGGGACGGTAGCAGGGCCAGACTTGCGAGGAGCACAAGGGTGAATGCAACGCAGCGGAGAATATGCATGACCTTTCGATTTGGAGATGAGAAATCCGACATGCTAGCCCACCGTTATCGTCACTGTAGCCACATTGGAGACAGCCCCGTCGTTATCCTCAACGGTATAGGTGAGGGTATCAATGCCTTCAAAGTCGGGCTCCGGGTTGTAGAGCAGGAAGCCGCCCTGCCCAATGAAAAAGCTGCCGTTCGCTGGCTCATTAATGACCTCCACGTTATTTCCATTGAGCGAGCCGTCGGGGTCGAAGTCGTTGTCCAGCAGGCTGATCTGCACGGTGATGCCTGGGGTTGTCGTGCCGCTATCGTCATTGGCGACGGGTGATTGGTTGGGCTGGTCGACGATAGTGACGGTGGCGTCGTCGCTATCATTATTCGCGTTTGAATCCTCATCGAGTCCGTCGGTGATCGTGGCGGTGTTCGTCACGTTGAGGTGGATGAGCGCGGTGATGGTCAGCGTGGCCGTCTCCCCCGTGGCGAGGTCTCCCACGGTCCACAGGCCAGCGTTCTGGTTGTATGCCCCCTGGCTCGTTTGCGTGCTCTGGATCGTCGTCTCGAAGTCCGGTACCTGATCGGTAACCTCGATGCCCGTGGCCGAGGCAGGTCCGTTGTTGGTCACGGTGATGGTAAAAGTCGCCTCGCCGCTTGGCGTGACCTGCGTGGGATTGGCCGTCTTCGTGAGGGCCAGGTCGTAGCCGCTTCCACCGGTGAGGGTGACGGTAGCCTCGTCCGAGAATGCTGCGCCATCCGTGGCGCGGTAGGTGAACGTGGTGGAGCCTGCGAAGTCATTCGGTGGGGTGTAGGTGAAGGCCCCGGTCGGGTCCAGGTTGAGTGTACCTGCATTCACGTCCTGTACCAACTCTGCTGTGAGCGCATCGCCGTCTGGGTCCGTGTCATTGGCGAGCACACCAATGGGGGCAGGGACGATCAAGAGGCCGCCATCAGAAATCTCATAGGCGTCATCGGCGGCCACCGGAGCTTCATTGACATTGAAGACGGTGACGGTGACCAGGGCTTCGTTGGAGACGAGCCCTTCCACATCAGCGACCGTGTAGGTGAAGGTGTCGGTGCCGAGGAAGTCCGAGTTGGGCGTGTAGCGTATCCGTCCGTTGCCTTCGACCGTGGCGTCTCCCTGGCCGGGAGGCTGTCTGATCGTGACTGATGATTTATCCAGCAGACTCGTGTTGTCACGGTCATTCGCCAGCACAAAGACAGTGGTCGGTGTGTTTTCCGGCACGCGGCGCTGATCTGCATGCGCCACCGGAGGCGTGTTGCCACCGTCGAGGGTGATGTGTACGTAGTCGACGGCATGGTTGCTGAATTCAAATTGCTCGTCGTTTTCGACATCTTCGACCGCCTCCAGGAAGATGACCAGGAAGTCGGTGTTCTCGGGTACCATGAGTGCGGTCTCTAGCGGTTGCCACTCAGGACCATTGATGTTGTACATCAACGTTGCTTCGGCGGTAGCGAGCCGCTGGTAGGTGCCGGTCTGTGTTGGGATGGTCTCCGGGTCGCCGTTGAGGGGAAACCCGCTTCCTGCATAGGCATCAATGCGGAGGCCAAACTGGCGGTCGTCGTCATCTCCCGGTAGAAAAATGCCGAAGGCCGCCCAGGCACGCACGCGCTGGGTTGTCCCCCACATCCCGTCGGGCAGGTCATCCAGCAGCGTCGCATAGTCGATCACCTGGTACACCTGCGCGGAGGCCGAAACACTCGGGCCGTTCGGCGTGGTCGCCTCAAATTCTAGCGCGTTGCCTTCGTGGCATGTTGGCACAATCGTTTGTCCTGCTTCATCTCCGTACCACAGCACGGGGCGGTTATCGCCGTCCACCTCAAAGCTGCCGTTTTCGTGGATGAGCAGGCAGTCCGGGCGGAAGCAGACAACCGGTTCTGGGCAGGTATTATTGGGTCCAGGTGGTGGGGGTGGTGTGCCGTAAGCCAGCCAGGTGAAGTACGCGATCAAGTCGCCGAGCAGGTTGCTGCAATCATCGGGGTCGTATTGCGGCGAGTTGGGGTCGCACTCGGGCGGGGCGCAGGCCGATTGGGACAGGGCGGCAAACACGATCAAGAGAACGATGAAGCAGCGCGAACGAGACATAGGAGACGAACGTTTTCGGGGAGAAAGCACAGCAGGAGAAAGACTCAGCGCAGCAGCGTGATGGTGTGGGTCTGCCGGAGGTTTGCACCGACGACCTCGTAGATGTACAGGCCACTGGCCCATGTAGCATCGCCGAAGCGGAAGGTGTGCTGCCCGGCTGCGAGCGGTCCTTCATGCAGGCGGGCGACCACGCGACCCAGCACGTCGTAGACGGTCACGGCGACCGGCTGCGCCTCGTCCAGCGTCAGGGTGAAGCGGGCTTCCGGGTTGAAGGGGTTGGGGTAGGCCGGGGCCAGGTGAACGGCAGGCCGTGCCGCCGCTGCCTGCTTCGACCGGTTCTCCCAGAACAAATCCCAGTTGAGCACAAACGGAGGATTACAGGGATCGCGGACGATGAGCGTGAAGTCGATGTCTTCGCGCAGGCTGATCTTTTCGAGCACCGCGTTTATCCGAAGGGGTGTATCGAAATAAGCGTAGTAGATCTCGCCCTCGGGACCTTCTTTGATAACATCCGGCTTGGGATCGAGCGCGACCAGCCGGGCATTAGCGATCTCGGTCAGGTCAAGCGCGGCGATGCCGGTTTCATCAGTCAATGAAAGGGTG
>DATGCC010000071.1:0-2962 GCA_035312345.1 Rhodothermales bacterium | reverse complement strand
GGATGTCTGAATGATGAAGGTGACCGTAGCCGTATTAGAAACCTCTGTGCCATCACTAGCGCGATAGGTAAAGGAGTCCGTGTTGCCCGCCGATCCATCATGGGTGTACGTAAAGGAGCCGTCGTCGTCGAAGGCGAGCGTGCCATGGCTGACGTTGGTGACGAGCATGGCCGTGAGGGCGTCGCCATCGGGATCGCTATCGTTGGCGAGGACGCCCTCGGCGCTGTTGACGCTACGGGTGGTGCCGCGCAGCAGAGCGTAGGAGTCGCCCATCGCTTCCGGCGGCTCGTTGGTATTGATCTCGAAAATCGAAAAGGTGACAGTGGCAAGGTTCGAGGTCGCCGCGCCGTCGCTCACCCGATAGGTGAAGGCATCGGTACTCGTGTTAGATCCATCATGGGTGTAGATGAATGAGCCATCGGCGTCGAAGTCGAGCGTGCCGTGGCTCACCGACGAGACGATACTGGCTGAGATGTTGTCGCCGTCCGGGTCGCTGTCATTGGCCAGCACGCCCTGCTCTGCGCTGACAAACCGGGTGCCGCCGCGCTCTACATCATACGTGTCATTCGCAGAGACGGGTGGGTGGTTCGCCGCTGTCACATTCACCACAAACTGATCTTGAATGGTGCGCCCGTCGGCTTTGCTGGCCGAGACGGTGATGAGCGTCTGCCCCACCGTGAGTGCCGAAACGGTCAACTGGGGACCTTCGAGCGAAACAGTCGCCACCTGCTCCATGCTCGAACTGGCTTCGAAGGTGAGCGGGCTGTTGTCCGGCGATTGGAAAACGGTGTTGAGGTCGTCAATCACAAAAGACGCGCCCACCACAAGGTCCTGGTCAGAGATCGGATCAATGATCTCTGGGGCGTTGGAGTCGGTGACGGTAAAGGCAATCGGTTCATCCGCGGTACACACACCATCCCGCGCAATGATGGTGATGGCGGCCAGCCCAATACCGACCTTCGTCACCGTGAGTTGACTGCCCATGATCTCGGCTGTGACGATCTGCTCATTGGTGGAAATGGTAGAGAAGAAGAGCGGGTTGCCATCGGGGTCGCTGAAAAAGGTGTTGAGGTCTTCGACGACGAAGGGTGTGGCTCCCACATCCAGAATCTGCGCGTCGATCATGCCCTGTCGTACCGGGCAACGGTTGCCGCCACCTGTCACCGAAAACGTCGTCGTTGCAGAGAGGCCGCCAGGGTCGGCGGCGCGCACAGTGATGGTAGCGGTGCCCTGGTTGCGTGCCGTCACGACGAGAATGTTGTCGTTTGTTACTGCCTCCGCAATACCCGCATCGCTAGATTCGGAAGCGAAGGTGAGCGGGTCGCCGTCCGGGTCGCTAAAAATCGTTTCCAGGTCGACAGAAAAGGGGATGCCCCCCACGGCGAGTGCCTGCGTCGGGATCACCGAAGCCACCACGGGTGCGTCTGGTTCGGCGTTGATGGTCAGCAATACCTCGGCCTCGCTTGAAAAACCGCTGGCGTTGCGCACGGAAAAGGTAAACCGATCTGTGCCGTGGAAATGTTCGTTGGGGGTGTAGATGAGGCGACCTACCAGCGTGGCGCTGGCTGTATTTTTCGAGAACGCCGGTCCATCCATCATCTTTGCTTCGGCTTGCAGCACGCCTCTGGAAGTGATCCTGAGCGTATCCCTCGCAAGGTGGCGCGCTGTTTTGGTGGCGAGACGGGCTGCCTGCTGGGCAGCCGTTTCGAGGGTGCCGTGTTCTGGCAGGTCGCCGAGGTGCAACGTCATCGACTCGCCCTTGGGATCGTTGGCTTCGATCTCAATCGTGAGCGAGCCATCTTCGTTGACTTGCTGGTTGAGTTCTGTGACAATAGCCGGACGCAGGTTGCCTGGTGTCACCGCCACTGGCTCGGTCAGGTCATCGCATCCCGTAGCGAAAAGGATGAGGAAAAGGAAGAGGGAAGGGAGAAGCGGGAAGGGAGAGGGGGTTAGGCTTTCGCCATTCCTCAATCCCGGCACTTGTGGAGAAGAACCCACATATCCGTCCGAACCACGTTTGTGCGCCTCGCTTTGAAGGGTGCTATGTGGGGAGTGGCACTTCATGCGAGAGGGCCTTAAAACGTGAGCCGAAGCTGCATACCAAACTGCGTCGCCCCGTTCTGATAGGTGAGATGGGGGCGGGCCGATTGCATGCGCACAGGGGTACTTGCAATGCGGATGGGCTGATCTACGGTGCGCGGAAAGCCAAGGGCACTGTCGACTAGATTGATGACCCAGACAGAAGCTGCCACGCCGATAGCTACTGCCGCGAACTGCTGGCTCGATGAAGCATGGTCATATTCGGTTTGCCAGGCACGGAAGGCATCATTTAGGCAGGGACCGGCAGGGCCATCGGGGCAACCGCCGGGCTGGGAGAGGGTGGTTTGGTAGGCCGCTTCGAGTTGCGTCAGCCGGTCGGTATCGACCTGGGAGAGGAAGTAGACCGCCGCCCCCACCGAGGCGGCTTCCGTGGCAAGCAGCAGCCATCCTTTCGCTTTTTGTCCCTTATACATCTGCCCGAGGCCAGGCATGACCAGTGAGCGTGTCAGCGCCTTTGCCCGGCTCTTTTCTACAGGAATCGTGACTTTGCGGGTGGTGCCGGGACGGTCGAACACCTGAAGCTTGTTGGCTCCGCCTTCCTGCGAGACGAACGCGACCCGGACGCCGGTAGGTAGCGCGGCCAGCACCGGGTCGCGGTGGTACTGTGTGCCGAAGTCATCCGAGAGCGGCTGCTCATACCCAGCCTGTCGGCTTTGCCAGCGGCGGAAATCAGTCACATAGATCGGGAAGCGGGCACGGGCATCCCGCTTAACATGGACGAGCAACAGGGCATCCGGCACGGGCATCCAGCTAGGCCCACGTTGCTGGTTCGGCAGCACATTGACCGCCAGCCGGGGCGAGAAACCCGACAGCACCCGACCTCGCAAAATCTCACCCTCGCCGCTGCTGCGCACCACGCCCA
>DATGCC010000070.1:0-2852 GCA_035312345.1 Rhodothermales bacterium | reverse complement strand
CTGCCGCTGCCACATCGTCGGCATTGTAGAGGATGCCCGTCTCGCCCGCCGCAATGGTACC
Source organism: Rhodothermales bacterium (assembly GCA_035312345.1). Lineage (GTDB taxonomy): Bacteria > Bacteroidota > Rhodothermia > Rhodothermales > DATGCC01 > DATGCC01. The sequence goes on along the minus strand of DATGCC010000070.1, from coordinate 2,791 downwards.
GCTGGCGATGTTGGCCGCCGAGTGGGCCACACTGTTGATGTCGTCCACTACAAACCCGCTCAGGTCCACCGGAGTGGTGCCGCTGTTGTAGACCTCAATCCATTCCCAATTATCTTCTGCACTGGCCGGGTTGTACATGATCTCGCTGATGACGAGCATCGGTGGCGTTGAGGAGCCGCCGCAATCAGCCGTATGCACGCCCAATCCATCGAAAGTATCCTGCGCAAAGCCAACCCATTCTACCGATGGATCAAAGGCATCGTCGGGATCGGTGTCGCCTGCACAGGTCGTTTCCATGCGGCGTAGTGTTTCGTTCTGTGTGCCAATGCCACCGCCACTCCACTCCGAGCCCGGGTCGTTACCTACCTGCCCGATAACATCCACAATAGCACCGCCACTACCTCCTTTCCGTAGCACGATGGCATCGTTACCATTGAAGAAGCTAGACGTGCTGGTCTGGTCGGTTTGTGCCAGGATGGCGGCGTCGGCCCCATCGTCGGCCACCACGTACACATCCCCGACGGCTACCACGCCAGTCAGCGCGACGGTCGTACTGGCAGAGGTGTTGCCATTGAAGTACATCTCGATCTGGTAGCCCTCCGCTGCCAGGTCTACGGCGGCACTGGTGCCGTTGTAGATTTCGAGGGCCTTATTGAGCGAACTGCCTTCGATGTATTCTGAAAAGAAAAGGTCGGTGGCTTGCCCATGGGTAGCGGGCGCAAAACCAAGGAGCATTACGAGAAGCGCAAACAGGAAGGGGGTGGCACCACGGGGGGTAGCGATAGACATAACACAAATTCCAGGATGGTGGGCAAGACGACACGAGCGGCACAGGATGGCCGCTTCGGGTTCTGGATAATACGGGCTATAAACTCACGCTGCAATCGCTGGAGATTTACATTACGTAAAACCTCTGGTCGCATCTCCCCGGTGCCTGCTCTTCCTGTGTTTTCACTGGTGAGGTATTCTGCACGGGTTCATACGCCAGCGCTTGATTATTTGCTCGCATAGCCGATGTTTCTGATTAACTGAAGTTCAGTCGCATCCTTGCCAGATGCGACTATCGCTTTCGCGTGTCGCTAGTGGTTCCTTTCCTACGCGAAGTGAAGTACCCTTATTAAAGAAGTATTCATGCTCAAGAAAACCACGATTCGTGCACAACTCCTCGGTGCCATGCTCACCTTGGCCGTGCTGTCTGTCGGTCTGGTGGGCGGTCAGGCTTACGTTCAGGGGCGTGGTGAACTCAGGAAGGCGTCTTTCGAAAAGTTAGAGGTCGTACGCGAGACGAAGGCACAGCAAGTCGAAGATTACTTTGAACAGCTTCAGGATCAGGTCCGGGTGCTCTCTGCTAGTTCTCTGACGGTAGCGGCGCTGAACGCCTTCCGGGGAGCCTATCAAGAGGCCGGGGCGCTGCACGGTCCCACCGCCGAACAGGTAGTCGTACTACAGGGACATTACCAGAACGATTACCTCCCGGCCCTTATGGAGGGTTCCAGGTCTATGGAATCTGTCTTGCCTGAAGGGGCTGCCGCACGCTATCTTCAGTACCACTACGTAGCCAACAATCCATATCCTTTGGGCGAGCGTGACGCGCTCGTGGAGGTCCCCGATGCGGGGCGCTATGGCTGGGTTCATGCTCGCTACCATCCCGACTTCCGGCGTCACCTCCGCGAGTTTGACTCCTACGATATCTTTTTAATTGATGCTGCATCTGGCAACGTTGTCTACTCCGTAGGCAAGGAAGTGGACTTCGCGACGAACCTGCTGGTCGGCCCTTATGCCGATACCCACCTGGGCAACCTTTTTCGCGAGGTGCGAGATGATCCGGATCCCCAAGCCGTTCACCTGACGGATTTTGCCTTGTATGCGCCTTCGTTGCATGAGCCCACCGCCTTCCTTGGTTCTCCCATTACCCAAGATGGGCAGACCATAGGGGTTCTGGTGATGCAAGTCCCGACGCGCAGGCTAGATGCTATCGTGGCGGGAGGCAGCGATGGAAAACTTGCTGGCCTGGGAGAGACAGGTCAGGTCTATCTTGTGGGGCACGATTTTAAGGTGCGGAGCCAGGTTCGCTTTTTTAAGGAAATGCTGGAAAGGGACAAGAAGGCTTTCTTGTCGCACCTGCGAGAGACAGGCTCCATGCCCGAGATGATTAAGGCCATTGATCGTCATGAAACGGCCATGTTGCAACTGGAAGTACACACCGAAGCCGTTGAACAAGCGCTCCAGGGTATAGAGGGCGAGGTTCTTTGTACGGATTACCGGGGAAACCAGATGCTGAGTTCGTTTACCCCGCTGGCAATCCCGGACGTGCAGTGGGCCTTAGTTGCTGAGATCAGCGCCGACGAAGCGTTCGCCTCGATTCATAGCTTTGTACGTCAGGGGATAGGCTGGGCGGTGGGGTTGCTGGTACTTGCTGCCACTTTTGCCTGGTATTTTACCCGAGTCTACACCCGGCCTATCCTTGCCCTCCATGAGGCGAAGCGGACTTTGCAGGAGAGTGAGGAGCGCTACCAGCTTCTGGCCGACCATGCTACCGATGTAATCTTGCGCAGCGACCTCGATAGAACGGTGCGTTATGTCTCTCCCTCTATCCGCCAACTCACCGGCCACGCTCCCAAGGAGGTGTTCGGGCGATCCTATGAGGAACTGGTGCATCCCGACGACCAGGCGCATGTGTTTGAGCAGCGGGCCGCCGTGCTGCAAGGCGAGAGCATCCAGACCTGCTTTCGATTACTCCGCAAAGATGGAAGCCCCGTCTGGGTGGAGGTGACGGCTCAAAGCTATCGTG
>DATGCC010000069.1:0-8234 GCA_035312345.1 Rhodothermales bacterium | reverse complement strand
CGGTCGTAGAACACGACTACGTCGCGGGCAGCGAAGAGATCGTGCGTGAGGAATTCGCGCAAGGAGACATACGTATGCTGGCCATCCTCGTCGAGCGTCGGCACCAGGTCGCGTACGTTGCCGTGGATTACGAATTGGTTGAGCGTTTTCGTAAAGTATTTGCGTGCAAACTCCTTCGCCCAGTCTGGAAAATGTGCCGTGTATCGTTCCAGAGCGCTGTCTTCCACAGCCGCCACATTTGACAGTTGTTTCTTGTCTTCGCTGGCCCCTTCGTCTGATTTGGATGATGCACCATTGGTGGTGGTAGCCGTCTCTTCCGGTACCGCTTCAGCAGCTTGCTCGTCAGCACCATCTTCGGCTACAGGTGTTGCTGCGTCGGTTTGCTGCTGGTCAGGTGCCTCTTCCGTAACATCCACCTCTTCGGGAGGCGTGCTCTGCTGTTCTTTAGCCATCAGGTTCGAATTTTGGATTGTTGATTTTGGATTGTTTGAGGTAGTCTCCCAATCCAAAATCTAAAATCGACTCAAGCGATGGTGATCTCGTCGTCGAGGTATACGTCCTGAATGGCGTTGAGGATGGCAACACCTTCCTTCATGGGCTTCTGGAACGCCTTGCGGCCCGAGATCAGTCCCATACCGCCGGCCCGCTTGTTGATAACGGCGGTGCGGACAGCCTGCTGCATATCATTCTTACCCGAGCCCCCGCCGGAGTTGATAAGCCCGGCCCGGCCCATGTAGCAGTTCGCCACCTGATAGCGCGTCAGGTCGATGGGATGGTCCGTCGCCAGTTCCGAATAGATACGCTCGTCGAGCTTGCCGTAGGTAGAGTCGCCGCTGTTGAGCGCCCGGTAACCGCCGTTTGAGGTCGGTTGTTTCTGCTTGATGATGTCGGCTTCGATGGTGACGCCGAGGTGATTGGCCTGCCCGGTCAGGTCGGCGCTGGCTTCGTGGTTGACGCCGTCAATGGTAAAACCTGAGTTGCGGACGTAGCACCACAGAATCGTCAGCATGCCGAGTTCGTGTGCGTAGGAGAATGCTTCGGACACCTCCTGAAGCTGCCGTCCCGATTCTTCCGAGCCAAAGTAAACCGTCGCACCGACACCGATGCAGCCCATGTTCCAGGCATCCTCCATGCGGGCAAAGAGAATCTGGTCGTAGGTGTTCGGATAGGTGAGCAGTTCATTGTGGTTAAACTTCAGGATAAACGGAATCTTGTGTGCATACTTCCGCGCTACGGAGCCGAGCACGCCGAAGGTCGAAGCCACGCCGTTGCACCCGCCTTCGATGGCAAGCTTGACAATGTTCTCCGGGTCGAAGTACACCGGGTTCTTGGCAAACGAAGCGCCGCCTGCATGCTCGATGCCCTGGTCTACCGGCAGAATCGACAGGTAGCCCGAGCCGCCGAGCCGTCCCTGATCGAACAACTGCTGCATGGCACGCAGCACCCGCGGCGAGCGGTCCGAGTGCGCCCACACCTCGTCTACAAAATTAGGACCGGGGAGGTGCAGGGAGTCTTTAGAGATGGTCTGCGACGTATGATCGAGCAGGTAGCCGGCTTCTTCGCCAAGCAGGTCGGCGATAGCGGATGTGGTGACCTCAGCCATAGGAAAGCCTCCAATTTCGTTGGTCTATGTTCAGAAAGGACATTCGGGTGAATACTCAATGTACTAAGCCTGCCGCGCTTCTACATCATCTCAATACCAAAATGGTGAGAATCCCCTGTTATTTCGCCAATCTGACCCGAATTTCCTGGGGAATGCTGTCTGGTTTGTCGAGGTATCCGGTCAACTGTTGGGCGAGGAGGGGGGCCATAAGCAAGCCTTTGGAGCCAAGACCTGTAAAAATCCAGATCCGATCCTGTCCGGGCAGCGGTCCCACCATCGGCAGGCGTGTACCGGGCACCGTTACGCGTACGCCAGCGGTGGCATCAAGCACCGGAGCATTGCGAAGGGCAGGCAACATCGTCGCTGCTTGTTCCAGGATGAGCCGGGTTTGCTTGGCGGACGGACGCAGGTCACTGAAACCACGCTCATAGGAACTGCCAACGATGAGGCTATTCCCTTCCGGCACGATATATCCCTGACCTGCTAAAGGAATAGAGAGTGTATTGGTAGGCGCTTTTACCTCTACCGTCTGGCCCTTGATGGGGTGCAGGTTCAGTGTACATAAAGCGGGGTGATCATCATATCCATAGCCGAGTGCGAGGATCAATTGGCGGGTGTGTAGCCGCGTGGTGGTGGTATCGGAATGCACGTTCACATATACGCCATCGTGATTGGTGCCCCAGTCTACAACCTTCGCGCCTGTGGCAAGGCGTGCTCCCTGCTGTTGCGCTGCGGTGAGCATGGCTTCGATGAATGTCGGAACCGCTATTGCGCCGCCTCTGCGGACGAGCAGGGCACCGTGGGGGGCTACAACATCTGCGAATCGTTCCTGTACGGTTTCGGGTGGGAGCCAGGTAGCGTTAGCAGGGCGCGCCGAAGCTACCTCGTGGAAGATATCAGCTTGCCTTGCATCTGTTGCCGGGCGCAGGATGCCATTTCGGCTCAACAAATCTTCGGCATGGGCTATGCTGAGGGTGGCATGCAGCGCATGTAGGGCGGCATTCATGCGCCAGGCGGCTTTTGCTTTCTGGCTCATTAAAGGATTGACCAGACCAGCAGCCGCGCCTGAGGCTCCAGCAGCGGGCTGCTCGGCTTCCAACACCAACACCTGCCGGGTCTGGCTCAGGTGAAGCGCGGCACACACCCCCGCCAATCCGGCCCCAACGATGATGGTATCGAAGCGTTCGTTATCAGGTAGCACAAGAGGGGCGACTAATACACGATTGGCTAGAACATCTGACTACGGATCAGGAGACCGGGGGTTCGAATCTCCCTGGACATGCTAAGCAAAAAGCTGAAATTGCTACAAAAAGGGCGATCCTGGCTTTTTTCTTAGCCAGTGCTTGAGCATGAGGCGCTTTGTTTGGTATCGTTGTCTGGCACAGAGAGGAACGTTTCAGAAGGGTTTTATCCCCAACACGCCAGACACATTACAGCATGAATCCATGCCATTCCGGCTAATCATAATAGGGTCGAAGGTGATGGTTGCTATGATGATCCTAACGGGTTGTCGCATAGGGGACCACGATCCCCCGTCTCCCGGCAATGCGCCGGCAAATGATCATCTCTCGACAGGAGACCAACCCATTTTCTCGGATGTTGCGGCAGCGTCGGGGTTGGATTTCAAGCATGCCAACGGTATGTCTGGTGCCTTGTATTTCGTGGAGATTATGGGTGCTGGTGCCGCGCTATTCGATTTTGACAACGACGGCGACCTGGATGCCTACCTGGTGCAAGGCCATCCGCTGGGTGCTGACCTCGCTAGTATCGCAAATCTCCCTGGCGACCGCCTCTATCGGAATGATCTGGTGGTAGGAATCGATGGGCGAAGGACGATGCAGTTTACCGATGTGACGACCCCGAGTGGGCTCCGTGCTTTCGGCTATGGCATGGGCGTCGCTACGGGAGATTTTAACAACGATGGCTGGACGGACCTCTACGTGACGAACTGGGGTGACAATCAACTCTGGCACAACAACGGCGATGGCACCTTCACCGATGTGACCCAGGCCAGCGGCACCAATGATCCCCGCTGGTCCACCAGCGCCGCGTTCCTCGATTTTGACCTGGACGGCTGGCAAGATCTTGTGGTGGTCAACTATGTTGCGTATACCCTGAAGAAAGACCACCCCTGCTATGCCGAGACCTCGGGGCAACAAGACTATTGTGGCCCCCATTCCTATCCGCACGAGCCGGATCTGCTGCTTCGCAACCGGGGTGATGGGACCTTCGAAGACGTGACACATCGTGGGGGGGTGGCAGGCCAGTATGGAGCGGGTCTGGGAGTTACGGTGGCTGATTTGAATGACGATACCTGGCCGGATATCTACATTGCCAACGATCAGGGTGAGAATCTACTCTGGCTGAATCAGGAAGGTCGCCGTTTTGAGAATCACGCCGTGCAAGCAGGTGTGGCGCTCAATGGTGCGGGCATCGCCGAAGCCAGCATGGGGGTTGTGGCCGAAGACTTCGATGGTGAAGGGCATCTCGATCTCTTCATGACCCATCTCACGGGTGAGTCGAATACGCTGTATCTCAACCAGGGCAACGCGCTCTTTGCAGATCATAGCCGGGCCTCTGGCCTCGGCATGCCCAGCCTTCCGGTTACGGCTTTTGGGGTAGCCGCCCTGGACTATGACAACGATGGCTGGCCGGATCTTTTCAGCGCCAACGGAGCCGTCAAGCAAATACCTGAACAGCGCGCAGCAGGCGACCCTTTCCCCCTGCGCCAACCCAATCAACTCTATCGAAATAGGGGCCAGGCTCGCTTTGAGGACATCTCCGAGGAAGCCGGCGCTATCTTCGATGTACGTGAAGTGAGCCGTGGGGTCGCGGCTGGTGATGTTGATAACGACGGAGACACAGACCTTCTTCTCTCCAACAACGGAGGCCCGGCCCGTCTGTTACGCAACGACCTGGGGCAGGAGCAACTCTGGCTGGGGCTTCGCCTGATCCAGGATGTGCCCCGGCGGGACGTGTATGGTGCCCGTGTCGTGCTGCTGAAGCAGGGCAACGTCATTGCTCAGCGGCGTGTGGGTACGGACGGTAGTTACTGCTCGGCCCGTGATCCCCGGGTGCTGTTTGGCCTGGGTACCCAGCCCCTCTATGATACGATTCGCGTTATCTGGCCGGGTGGGGCTGTAGAGGAATGGTCACCGCTGGAGCCCCGGCGCTATCATACCTTGGTCAAGGGCGAAGGGCAGCCGGTAGCTTCCTTATGACCTGTTACCATCTATTTCCCATGTTCAGGCAAGGGGCTCTGCTCGTGCATGTTCAAGACATCTTTTGTGCGATGCCGCTTTCCGAGGTGTGGCGTTCGGAGAGCACCCCAAGGGTACTTCCTACGGGGCGCGGGAAGCGAAGAGCGGAGTGCGAAAACATATCTTGCGCCTTTCGCTTCCCGCCTTCCGCTCCTCACAACGCCGATGTTTCGGGAAGGCTGCCACGATCCGGTTTGCACAATAGACCCTTTGAAACAGCATTAGGTTGGCCCGTGTTGGCCCTCTGTTTTTTGCTGGCGCTGTGGGGATGTAGCTCGTCTTCGGAAAAAGAGGACGTGCTGCGTACTGTAATGCTGCCGGATCTTGCTCAACTCGAAGACACCGTGCAGCAACAACTCATGCAGCAACACGCCCGCCTTGTGGCAACGACGCGCAACCAGGATCCGCAGACGCAGGCTGAAGCCTATGGCACCTTTGGGCGCTATCTGCTGGCCTACGGTTTTTATAACGCGGCAGAATCCTCTCTGGTGAATGCACAGCAACTGGCCCCCAATGATCCGCAGTGGCCCTACTATCTTGGTCATCGATACCGGGTGGATCAACAACCGGCGCAGGCGGTGCCCTTCTATGAACGGGCGCGGTCCCTCAGACCCGATGATACGCCGACGCTCGTCAGGCTCGGGCAGGTGTACATCGACCTGGGGCAGAACAACGAGGCTGAGCAGGTGCTCCAGCAGGCCCTGGAGCGCGATAGCACGGTGGCCTTCGCCCATTTTCTGCTGGGGGAGCTTGCCGCGGAACGTAGCGCCTTTGAGTCTGCCGCCGCTCATTTCCGCGCTGTCTTACGGTTGCAGCCTCAAGCCAGCGTGGCGGAGTATCCGCTGGGCCTGGCCTATCGCAACCTGCAAGACGAGGCTCGTAGCCAGCACCATCTGGGCCAGCGCGGTTTCGCTCAGATCTCTTTCGAAGACCCGCTTGCGCAAGGATTGGATCGGCTCAAAGTGAATGTGAGCACCTTTCTTTATCAGGGAAAATCCTTGCTGGAAAATGGCAGGGTTGCTGAAGCAGTGGCTGCTTTCGAGAAAGCCATTGCCCAGGATTCACAGCAGGCTATGGCCTATCAATACCTGGCCCTCACGCGAGCCCAGTTGAAGGATTACCAGGGTGCTATCGATGCCGCGCGAGGAGCCCTGCGGCTCGACTCATTGAATACCGGGGCACACTATACGCTGAGCGTTGCTCTTGCCCTTGAAGGACAGGTTCAAGAGGCCATAGACACCTTCGAGGCGCTGCTTCGCATCGACCCTCGCCATGGCGATGCCCATTTGGGCCTGGGCGAGCTGCTGCGCCGAGAGCAACGTTGTGCAGCCGCCGTGGTGCATTTTGAGCGAGTCCTGGCGCTTGCCCCCAATCGCGAGGCCGCCCGCTTCCAATCGGCGCTGTGTTATACACGTCTCAAGCGCTATGCCGATGCCCGCGCCGTGCTCGAAGCCGGTCATCAGGCCAATCCTCAGCATCTCGCGCTGATGCAGGCGCTAGCCCGCGTACTGGCAGCCAGTCCTGCCGAATCGGCGCGCGATGGTCAGCGGGCGCTTGCTCTGGCTCGTCAACTGGCCGCCGGTTCGTCTACTCCAGAAATCCTGGAAACCCTGGCGATGGCACATGCAGAGGTAGGCGACTTTGCAGAGGCCCTTTCCTGGCAAGAACAGGCGCTGAGGCTGGCGCAGGACCAGCAAAAACCCGATGCCTATCTAGCTCATCTGGGAGACAATCTGCTTCGTTACCAACACAACAAGCCCTGCCGCCAGCCCTGGCCCGATATGGTTTATAAACAGCGGATCAACCTGTAAACGATGCCAGGAAAACCAACGCCGACGCAATCCTGATGCCAGCGCCGAGGATCCCAGCCCGTTCATCCTTCGGAAGCGCAGGAGAAGCGACCTTAATACATGTTTCATTTGCAGGATCCAGAGAGGCACCCTATCTTAGCCATCCGCGTTGCAAATCTGGCAACCATTCGAACGTTGAAGCGTTAATAAGCTCAATACGTGCCCGTAGCTCAGCTGGATAGAGCGTCTGACTACGGATCAGAAGGCCGGGGGTTCGAATCCTCCCGGGCACGCCTGGCAGGACGCCGAGTCATTTTGTGGCTCGGCGTCCGTTATTTTCTGCGATTATGGGTCAAGTAGAGCCTTTTCGGTGCTCCCGAACGGGGTTCGAACAACCTTGCCATCAAAGACCAATTCTCGGGGGCTATCGAACCCACGAGGTCGCTGGCGGCTTCGGTGTCACCCTGGTGCATAGCCTCTTTCCGTACTAAAGTCGCAGGAGAGAACGGTGGAATCTCTGGCCGCTCAAGCGCAACTGCAAGAGATAGACACCACTGGCAACGCGGAGTCCGCCCTCGTCCCGTCCATCCCAGGTGATTTGCTTGCGGCCGGGCTGCTCTATGCCAGAATAAAGGGTGCGTACCTTCTGGCCCAGAAGGTTGAAAATCAGTATGTGCACAGGTCCTGCGCGATTCAGGTCGTAGCGCAAGACTGTATAGTCGAGGAAAGGATTTGGGTAGTTGGCATAGAGCGCGGTGGAGGATGGAAGCTCCGTGTTGTCTGGATCTTCAATCGCTGTATCCAGGCCAGCCAGCCCCCGCACTTCTGATTCCGAAAGCACCTTGTTGTAGATGCGGATGTCATCGAGAACGCCTGCAAAATTCCACTGGTTGTCGCCCGGCAGGATCTGGCCGATGGTCAGGTCGAGAGAGGTTTGGAGAAGTGCTCCGCCCCAGGTTGTTTCGGCTTCCAGCAAGCCGTTGAGATAGATCTGCGCTGTGCCATCGCCGTAGGTGACCGCCACGTTGTAGAGGGTTTCGGACATTATCGGGCCAGAATCCAGGTCGTAGGTCCCCGTTTTGGTTTTTGCGGTCCAGCGCAGACGTTGTTCGGGCGTGATGGAGACTTTCCATCGGTTCTGCCAGCTTCCGTGAGAGATCACAAAGGCTTCTCGGTCCAGTGCAGCATCCGTTTTCATCCAGAAGTTGATCGTCACCGCATCCTCGAAGTTGAGCGATGGATGGAAGGGAATCTGGATGTAGTCGTCTACGCCATCGAAGGCATAGGCCTGACCCGTACCGCCGAACAGGTCCTCAGTGAGCATAGCGCCGCCGACCGTACCGTGGTTGTTGAAACCGCTCGCATCAAGGGCATCGCCATCGAAGGTGTAATGGCCCACCAGATGCCCAACGGTAATGCCTGTCGCCTGCGCGCTTTCTGCGCCTGTCGGATCCTGGACGGTGCAAGCTATCGTAAAGTAACCGTTTTCATGGGGTGCCGTCCAGGTCACCGAGGCTCCCTCACCTGAGAGGGCACCTTGTGTGGCTTTCCATGAGTAGGTCAAGGTGTCGCCGTCCGGAT
>DATGCC010000068.1:0-13017 GCA_035312345.1 Rhodothermales bacterium | reverse complement strand
AAACTGGCAAGAGAGGTTCGAGTTCGAAAAGCTTGCGTAAATCATCCAGAAATAAGTTCGAAAACGGAACCGTAGGGGCCACAATAGTACTTTGAAAGGTCCTGGCAGCCTCCCAGTCGCAGTCAATAAAGAGCCCCCTACTCAACTACAGAGAGGGGGCTCTTGCCTATACTTTAGTTCATATCTCGCGTGTGAAGCGAGGTATTTCTACCCCGACAAAGTTGCCGCTAGGGTTGGTGAATGGCAAACTGGATGTCCATGCACGTGTTCGGACCGGGCTCCCCAAAATCCGTTGGGACCCCCGGTGGATACAGGCAGCCCCCGTTGAACGTCTGAATCATGTCTGGCAGATAGGCAGGCAGGGCCTGTTGATGCGTACGGACAACCAGATGGACTTCTGCACCAGACGCATCCTCAAGGCCAACAGAGGGAAGATTCAAACCTAACAAGGCATTGAAAAAAGGCATGATGGAGCCCGACGCATCACCCACCTTAAGTTGTGCCGCGAAGTTGACGTGGTTGCCCCTTCCCGTCACATGACCGGCTGCATAGAGCACGTCAGACCTAACCGCTGGATCAAAAATGTCTGGCTCCCCGCATGGGCTTGTAGCGCAATTTTCTGGCTCATTGAAGACGACCCACCAAACGGTGATAGCCATTCCTGGGGGGATCTCTGATGTCTGAAGGGTCATCGATATACTGTTACCGTGTCTAACAAGGCTGGAAGAGCCAACGATACTCATATCAGCGAACTTATAGACGTTGCTTGTACTATGGGCTGCTTTATTCGCGACGACCTCGGACGGCTGACCGTCATGCGAGAGCAGATCGGGAGATGTCACGGCTGCCTCATCACAGCCAAGAACCAGAGTGATCATGCCTGCGAATAGGATGAGTGTCACCAATCGCAGGGGAGAAGGGATAGTGTAGCGCATCGTTCGTACCTCCAGAGAGATGATGAATAGGAGACAAGAACCCGCTGAGGCGCTGGACTAAGGGAGTACTAGTACTACGCTTAGCGTCCAGCCAGGCATATGAGGGGAATAATAACAGTAGTTATTGAAAACCTTAGAGTCAATAAGATAGGAAGCAAAACGATCTCTTCTCGGCAGCAAGAAAGCGGTCAACGTTCTCAAGAACACTCTACTAGCTTTGCGATTTGTCGAAGATAAATTAAGATATCAGGTTCAAACAACGTCCCGCAGAGTCCACACCACTTTTCTAGCTCAAAAACCCGCATTGGCTGTTTTGCAGGTCGATAGCGGGTTTTGCTTTTTGGCCAATGCCGGGCGCTGGTGACCGTCCCCGGTGCCATTACTGGTAAAATACGGGTACGATCAAATCATCCTTCCGCTACACCTCTTTGTGCGAGACCGCAACATACGTTCGTTATCAGGTGTCTCTCACCAGAAAGCATCAAACTTCAAAACGCTCCTTCGGGCTCCTTGTCACCCAAATACGTTGAATGATACCGGTCGATTAACCACCGACCATCGGATTGCTTTACCAACACACCCGTCTCGGTCCACCGCATGTGGCGAGGGGCTTTGCCCTCAACGGTGAGCACACCATCATTTTTCAAGCTCGTCCAAGCCACATCTCCATGTATGGTGGTATGCCAGTCATAGAGGGTATACTCAATCGTGAACGGGCCACCAAAGTCCTCTTCAAACCCCAAAATCCAGACTAAAAACGGCTCCCTGTCGAACCAGTCCGGCTCCATCGAACCGAACGTGGGCGTGAGGTAGCTGCTAATGCGGGACGTATCCTGAGAAGCTATGCCTTTGTTGAGCCAATCATCGATGGTTTGTTGGACGGCTAGAATGTCTGCATCCGTGTCAACCGGTTGAACGTTGTCAGGCTGTGGCTCACAGGCTGAAAGGAGAAAGAGGGCCAAAGCAAGTAGATAGCATGAAAGCGTTGTTGTCATGGCATCGGTTGTTTTGTGCAATGGGCAGATTTCAAGCGGCAAACCCGTCAGGATTACTCCCCCTCTTCCATCGTGCCGGTATAATACCGATTCTGTTTCTCATTGCCAACGTTCATCAGGCCACAAAAGGTGGTCTCCCCATGCAGGAAATCCGCATACATGACGACGTAATGTCCGCTCTCCTCCATCCATGACATCAGCAGCCGGTGCTCATCGAGTTTGACCGATTGCGCCAGGTCCGTCTCCGCTCTACCCCCTTCCCGCAACTCACGCCAATAAATCGACGCTGGTCGGATGGTAACGTTCATTCTGAAGGCCACCCCGCTTTTTAGCACGCCGTAGTCGAACAGAAGCACTCTTCCGAAGGCCTCTTCAACGGTGAGGCCGAGCGGGGGTAGACGCTTCGGCAGCGAGGCGCACAGCGTTTGTGCTCTCCTGAGCGCGGGCTTCCAGAGAGAGCAATGAACATACGCCCAGAATGAGGGCTACCGTACCTGGGAGAAAATACTGCCTTTTGAAATGAGACATGACCCTGTGGGTTTGGTGGAGGGTGCTGTGCTTTGCCATGATGGATACCATGCCGCGGTTAAAACTTATGCATCATCGCAAGAAGCGCGCGAGGAAGAAGAATCAAGAGTCCAACGATGTTGGCTCTGAATATTTTGCCGTGGATACGCCGGTCGTGGAAGAGAATCAATACGGCAAAAAGGAGAAACAAAAGCTCCATACTCCATGGGCCTATCAGATACTCCATTCTGGCTGTAGCCGCAGGCAGTATCGCAATGGTTGTCAGTAGCATGTAGCGCTTGTGAATCGGCGGATTCTTCCTGTTGACGAACCCCAGTGACAGTAGGATGGCAAACTGGGTGATATCCATGTACGGCTCAGCAGCATACCAGACACCCTCCAGTACCGTGTCAACCTGCCCCTCGTATACGAGTCGCCGGACAAGGAGCGTGGCGACCAAGAGTCCAAGCATGAACATCACCGCGCCCAAATACATACCAGGAAGCCCCCATCGCTTGTGGACAGGTGTTTTGCGCCTTATCACTAGCGTGCTTTGCAGCAGGTAGGTAGCCATCCACGCAAGGAAAAAGATCGCGTGGATATGAAGCACGAGGGTTCCTTCATAGGTTGAATTCAGTAAGGGTTGGAAATAGGTCGGCCAAAATCCCAAGAAAACAAGCATGGTCATGAAGACGCCCATCCCCAGGTAAAATCGATGGTCGGATTGACGGATTAAGAGTTTGGGATTGGTTTGGGGCAAGTCCATGCGGGTATCAATGAGATTGGCTATTATGGTGCCGCCCAATACCAGCAGGGACGCATTGGCGGCCCCGTAGCGCTGGACGAGGATCCTGCTTTGATCCAGGAGGCAAAGACGCCTAACGGCTTGCGGCATCGGTACGGCGGAGTACGATCCGAGACGTCTGGTCCTGCTGGCTGGATCGTGCCGTGTCCTAGCCAGCAGGACCCTATGACAGAGCAAGTCCTGACCGCCTCAGTTCCAGGTGTAGAGCGTATAGAGGTTGTCCTTGTGCAGGGTGCAGTTGTTGATGGACTCTTCAATCCATCCAGGATGCCGCTCGTTCATGCGGCTAACCATCGTGCCCCAGGCCTGGTGCCAGGCTTCGTGGTTCTCCGCAATCATAAACCAGTTGAAGTTGTACTCATCGCCCCAGGAATGACCGAGGACGCCCCAGCCCCCAATGGCACCCTCCTGTTGCATCTCGTTGAGAATAGGGGCGGCCTTCTGCTCGAATAACTCCATAGCCTTTTGCATGCCCTCGCCTGGACACACGCTCTGGTTCAGCATGATGAACCGTGCCTGGCGTTCGAGGCTGGTATCGCTGGCTTCCTGCGCATGGGCCGTCGTAGCGAAGACGAAGAGGAGGGCGCAGAGCAGCGCGAAGGTAGGTAGGTTGTAGATACGCATGATTTTAGGGGGTTGGGTGAGTGGAAATGCGACCATAGGCCGCGTATTTTCATAGCTCATCCGCGACGGGCGGCACTCCTGAGCAGGGCAAAAATTCGGTAGTCCGGTACCGCGAGTCGCACGATAGGACGTATACCAGTAAATCAAAGCAGGCGAGCCTTACTTGGAGGCGTTCCAGCGCGTCATGACGATCTCTACTTTTTGATCGGCAATGCACTCGTTGAAGCGGCTGGTCATCTCTTGTATTTCCTCCATACTGCCTCCGCTTCCAATGAATGTTTTGAGCAACTTCTCATCCGTCGGGCTCAGTTCCCAGGCGAACTCGCCAGGGCCTTCTGCCAGCGGAAAGAAGGCTACGTTGTCCCAATCGCCTGTTAACGTTTCGAAGGGCATGATATCAACCCCAGCGGCCTTGTACATAGGCCAGAATTCGTCGTCGATCATCTTCTTCGCTTCCTCCTCCATACCCGGCTTGAATCTCGTGTACAGGGCGGCGTAATAGGCCACATCTTCTCGCATCTCGGCAATCGGTAGCTCCTGCGCGGAGACGGTAGGCACCGTCAAGAGGAGCGCGAGCAGGCTGCTGGCGATGAGCATCCATGTTTTCATAAGAGACCTCTTTTTCTGGGTGAATAATTAGGGTAAAGCTTTGAGCAGCGCATGCTGCCCGTGTTGTATGTGCGAAGCAAGAGAGGACGAGCCCAGAACAACCTGATCGTTCCCTGAACCCTACCATTTCGTCATGACGACTTCCGTTTTGGAGTCAGCGATGAGTTGATCAAAACGTTGTAAGAGGGCCTGCGCTTGTTTAAAACTGCCCTCGCGACTGACGAAAGCGGACATCCATTCTTCGTCCGTCATGCTCGTTTTCCAGGCCAACTCGCCGGTACCTTCCGAGAGTAGAAAGTAGACTATATGGTCCCATTCGCCCGTCATAGCATCGAAGGGAATTACCTTTCGCCCGATTGCTTTATCGATAGGCCAGAAGTGATCGTAGATAAGCCTCATCGCTTCATCGCCCATCCCATGCTTGAATTTGGTGTACGAAACGACGTAGTAGTCCACGTCTTGCCGCATCTCGGCTTTGGGTAGTTCCTGTGCGGAGACGGCGGGTACCAATAGGATGAGAGCGAGCAGGCCGCTGGCGATGAACATGCATGTTTTCATGAGAGACCTCTTTTTCTGGTTAATTTGTAGAAGGGTTGATGGCGTGCGCCCGGTACCTGCGCTGGGCTACTTGAGCAACACCATGTGCTTCATCTGGATAAAGGCATCTGCTTCCATGCATGCTTTCATGACAAATCGAGCAGGGCCTGAACGACGGCGCGGAGCTTCCGGGCGTTAAAGGGCTTGCGGAGCAGCGGACCATCGCGGGCGTGTATCGCCTCCCCCGTGATGAGCAACACCGGCACCTGCCTCCAGTGCGGGTCTGCCCGCAGTGTGGCTTTCAGCACCCGGCCGTCCATCCTCGGCATATACAGATCACTGATGACGAGGGCTACGTCGTTGCTGTGCATGGCCTGGATTTGCTCAAGCGCATCCTGTCCGTCGGTGGCTTCCTCGATGCGCACAGGCAATGCCATCAAACACTGCCGGATGTAGGCACGCATCCCGGCGTCATCATCGACCACGACTACAACAGGAGATGAGGCAGCATTTGGAGCGGGAGACTGCTCGTGTGGGAGCGCCATGATGGATGCCGTCGTTCACGTACTCGGGGCGAGGGGCCTGTCGGTTACGTGAAGAAACACCCTTGTAGAGAAGAGGAGGTATCGGGAGCGTTCAAAAGTCTTGCGGCTGCGTCCGCTGAATGCTCATGCAACAGTTTTGAACGTTCAAGCAATCGGGGGGCTACATGAAGGAGAAATGCATCTTTCGTGCTGCTGTCTGCGCCTTCTCTTACGCAGATTCGGAGGTGTGCCGGGCAGTGTACGTTGCGGGCGTACATCCGAAGCGATCTCGAAACCGATGGCAAAAGTGTGCCACGCTCTTGAACCCGACGCCATAAGCCACCTCGCTGACCGAGCCTTCCTGCTGGCGCAACAAGGTGGCCGCTTGTTCCAGGCGCATTTGCCAGATCAACTCCATGGGCGTCTGCCCGAAGGCTTCCGCCAGGCGGCTGTACAGCGTCGTCCGGCCCAGCCCTACGGCTGCGGCCAGCGCATCGACGCCGAAATCGTCGTCCGACAACCGGACCAGGATCTCGGTATGTACCTGTTCGACGAAGGCTGCATTGTCGTCCGTCAGTGGGACCGGAATGGGCCTCGGGGACCCTGCTAGGGTGTTGTGTGAGGCTCCCGCAAACCGTGCCTTCAAACGCTGCCGTGAAGCGATCATATTTTCGGCACGGACTTCTAACTCTCGCATGTTGAAGGGCTTCGTCAGGTAATCATCAGCCCCTTTTTCCAGGCCCTCGATCTTGTTGTCGATCGATGCTTTCGCCGTCAGCAAAATCACCGGAATGAAATCCAACTCCGGGTCCTCCTTGATGGCCCGGCACAGCCCAAAGCCGTCCATTTCAGGCATCATCACGTCGCTCACCACCAGGTCGGGCAGGTGCTCGCGGGTTTTGTCGAGCGCCTCGCGGCCATTGGTGGCCTCCAGCACGCGGTAGCGCGAGGCAAGATGACGGCGGACGTAGGCCCGCACCTCGGGGTTGTCATCCACGACCAGTATCGTTGTCGCGTCGTCGGCATGGCTGGCAGCGTTGTCTGGACGGGGAGGCTTTTCTGCATCCATGGGTGCCCCCTGCATCTCGTCGATAAAGGTGGCGGTCAGGTCTTTCTCCAGCAGCACGTTGAGGTTTAGTATGTCGCCATCTGCGTCGGGCGGCACGATTTCTTCGGGGCGCAGATGGGCGGGCCCCAGCGGCAACCGGACAGTGAACGTGGTGCCCAGCCCTACGGTGCTCTCTACCTCCACCGTCCCCCGGTGCAGGTCCACGAGGTTTTTCACCAGTGCCAGCCCGATCCCGGTGCCGGCCTGCTGCCGCGTCGAGGATGCATCGGCCTGGTAAAACCGCTCGAAGATGTGAGACACGTGTTCCGGGGCGATGCCAGGGCCGCTGTCCCGCACGGTGAGCACCATCGTCCCCGCGCTGCCTTCGGCCTCCTCGGTGCCCAGCGTGACGAGGACGGTGCCGTGCTCGGGGGTGAATTTGAAGGCGTTGCCCAGCAGGTTCGCCAGCACTTTCTCGAACTGCTCTTTGTCGAAGTAGACCGGCAGCGGGTGGCCCGGCCCCTCGTAGCGAAAGGCGATGTGATTATGTTCTGCCAGCGGGACAAAGACGTGTACGAGGTTTTTGACGAACGCATGCATATCCCGCTCTTGCACCTGCAGGTCGATCTTTCCCGATTCCAGCCGGGAAACATCGAGCAGTTGGTTCACCAGGCGCAGCAGGCGGCGACCGTTGTGGATGGCGGTGTTGATTTGCCGCTGACCGCTGCCGGTGACGGGGCCGTGCAAGCCGTCCTGCATATCCTCCAGCGGCCCGAGGATGAGCGTAAGCGGCGTGCGAAACTCGTGCGAGATGTTGGCAAAAAAATGCGACTTGGCCGTGTCGAGCGAGCGGAGTTCCTCGGCCTGGGCCGCGACGGTTTCCTTCTCGCGGGCCAGTTCGTGCGTGCGTTCTTTGACCAGCCTACTCAGTTCCTTTTCCCGCTGAATACGTACCCGGTATCCGCCAAACACTAAGCCCAAGACGATGAGCGTGCAGAGCGCATAAAACCACCAGGTCTCGTAGAAAAATGGAGCCACGGTGAGCGTCAGCGTCGCGTCCTGCTCGCTCCAGAGGCCGGCATCATTGCGGGCCTGCACGCGAAACGTGTGGGTGCCCGGCGTGACGTTGGTGTACGTCGCCCGGCGGGCCGTACCGGCCTCGATCCAGTCGTCGTCGAACCCATCAAGCAGGTACCGGTAGCGCACGCCATCCGGGTTGCGGAGGTTGAGCCCCACGTAAGCGATCTCGAAGCGCCGCTGTCCCGTGACAAGTTGCACCGTTCCGCGATGACTGACAGGCTGGTCATTGATCAGCACTGCCTGGATATTCACGATGGGCGGCTCCCGGCCCCTCCGCAGGGCGTCGCCGGGGTCTACGACGGCAGCCCCGCCGAAGGTCGGGAACCAGAGGCGTCCGTCAGCAGCCTTGAGGCCTGGCAGCCCACTGGCCTCGGGGTTCAGAAGCCCGGATTCCCGTCCGTACTGGACCGCGATGATTGATGCCCGTTCGCCATCCAGCAAGGCATTCAACTGGGACCGTTGGGCACGGTGAATGCCCTGATTACCGCTCATCCAGAAGTAGCCGTGCTCATCCTCCAGAATCGTCGAGACGACGTTCTCCGCGAGGCCGTGGCGTTCATCGACGGTCTGAAAGCGCCCGTTTTGGTAACGCACCAGGCCACCGCCATAGGTGCCGAACCAGAGCAGGCCGTCGGGGTCCTGGTGGATGGCGCGCAGGTTGTTGACGGGCAACCCGTCTGCTGTCGTAAACCGGGTGACGTGTTGGCCTTCAAGGCGATAGAGACCCTCTCCGGTTGCCACCCACAATATGCCGGCCCGGTCCTTGAATAATTGCCGGACGTTGGTCAAGCCCTCCAGGACCCTCGTTAACTCAGGCTGGACCCCCGCAGGTGCGTCCAGGCGGTAGACGGTGGTGTACGTGTGTGTCCAATACACGCCGTTATCTTGAGGATCAGCATATATATGGTGGTTGAGCGTTCCACCCTCGAAGGGTGTTTCCCCCAGAATCTGCTCGCCTGCCTGGCTCCGACGGACGAGCACAGGGCTACCGGGCCTATTTTCACGCGAGTACAGCAGGGTGCCATCTTCATCCTCGTAAAAGCCCTGGACCCTGTCGAGCAGCGGCTGCACGCGTCGGTCGTTGAGGCGGTACACGGCACCCGTCCGGTCTTTGACGAGTATAGATCCATCCACGCCGCCGATCATCGTGGTAACTTGAGCCTGCTTAATCCCCTGGGCGGTGCCATACACCTGGAAGAGGTTGCGCCGGATGCGAATCAGCCCCTGCGAAAAGGTGCCTATCCAGAGATTACCCTCCCGATCTTCGAACAAGTCAGGAAAGACGCGGGGTTGAGGCCGAAGTCCAATCTCGATGCGCGATACCGGTTCGTCTTCTTCGGGGGCGTAGGTGACCAGCGCGGCACCCTCTTTGGCCCAGAGGTAGCCCTGGCGATCTATCAGCAGCGGACAGGCCTCCTTAGGCAGGCGAAACCGCCCACGTAGCTCCCTCTGTGGATTGGTAAACGCGATGGCCGCTCCCTGCCTGCTGGCAAAGAGCACCTCTGCCTGGGCGGGGTAGGTAATCAGGTACGGATAAAGCGTCGGTCCCTGGGGTACCGGACGGTCTTGTTCGAGGCGGGCGAGACGGGGTTGTGCTTCTTCAATAGCATAACAGGATCTTGCAGAATAGGGCGTGCGATCAGCCTCGTTCCAGAGAGGCAGCCACACCTCCCCGTTGCCATCAACGAACAGTTGGCGACTATCGCCCACATAGGAGGTCAGATCAAGAATCGCGAGTTCGAAGTGTCCCTGGTCCTCTCGCAACAGGTCATTCGAATAGGTGCCCCAGAAGCGCCCCTCTCGGTCTTGGCCGAGTGATCCAAGAACCGACGCGGCATAGTCAATCGCTGCATAGGGCGCGAAGGCTCCCTCATCATACCGCAAGACGCCCCCCTTGGTAGCCGCAAACAGGGTGTCGCCAGCATGCAGGTAGAGGCTGGTGACCGCCTTGGTGGGCAGGAGCAAGGTATCGGCGGTAATGACTGTGAAGCGGTGCCCGTCGTACCGGGCGAGGCCTGCATTCGTCGCTACCCACAGGTAGCCGTCCGCAGTCTGCTCGATGTCATAAATCTGATGACCGGGCAGTTCTTGTTCGCTCGTAAAGCGGTCGACGCGGTACCGCGCCGGTGGAACAGGCTGGGCCACGAGGCTTGATGAAAAGCCAGTCATCAGGACTGCAAAGACCCAGGGCCGCAGACGCATAGCAGAGAGGTGACGTGGCAGAGTCGAAGTGTGGAGCTAGTAGGGTACTCCTCTTTGCGCTTACTGCTGTTGGCCTATCTAGCCTGGCAACGTGTTCAATGTACCATTTTCCGGTGAAACAAGGGCGCTTACGTCCCGACTGCCTCACTTCGGCGTATTAAGATCGAGGATTATTTACACCGATCACGAGGCATACTCAATACTTTCGAGACACACCTCAAGCGATTCATGATGCTACTACACCTCCCTTCTCGCTCTATTCAGCTTCTTCCTGGTTTCAAATAATTGAACGGGAAGGGCAGAATTCAACTCGAACAACTTGCGTAGGTCGTCCAAAAATAAGTTCGAGAACGGAACTGTAGGGGCCACAAGATATTGTTCAATAATAGTTTAAGCAGCCAACCCTCCTTTGGGGAAGGGTAGTTTGATGCGTGTCGTCTCTCCACTCTCAGCGTTTTCTATTTCCAGTTCAGCCAGGTCGGCTGTGCGTAATTGTTCGTTGGCATTGAGCAGTTCAAGGCCGTAGATCGTTCCATCTGGTCCTACGTCCAAGAACAGGTCTTCTGAGAGTTCCACGGTGTCAACCGTTGCCGGACGATCCTGTAGGTGGATATAAGCGACGTTATGCTGAGCGTCAATCGAGATACGCATAGTCTCTGGCGTCGAGGGAGGACGCATTTGTGAGTCAGTGACTTAGAAATAGCGACAGATCAGAGTAATCACGATCCAGTCATCGTTTTCTTCTACAGCATAAACGGTAAGTTCCTTGTATGCGTAGTGCCTGCCGTTCCACTCTACATTGAATGGGAACGTGTGCTGAAAACGAGTACGGCCTTGACGCGCCGGGGATGCCTCGCCGTTGAGGATAGTATGCTCCACTTCCTCACGGGTTGCCCCGCGTTCGGTCATGCGTTCAAGAGCATGTGCACTAAACTGGATCATTGCTCGGTGATACGTCTATGCGCCCTATGATACCGCAAGTTGAGTCACTTTGCCAATCATATTACTGACTTGACAGAGCTTCTATGCGTCGAAGCCGAAAGAGGATATCTTGTTCGAATAGCGTCCCGCTGAGTTCACCCAAGCTCCTTGCAAACTCTTGTTTTGTAAGGAGCTTTGTTTTTACGGGTGCAGCAAATCTGATTATGGTGGACATAGCAAGGCCGGTGCGCGTGCGAGGCGGGCAACCCTTCCTTAAAACGCACCCTGATACGGGTAGCCGACCTGTTGCCGCCTCGCCCGTAACGACCAGTGGATCACGTCTCTGCTCAAAGCATCCCTGACGTGCAGAATCAAGCCTTCATTCGGCTCAGTAGGGATCCCTGTTGTGTTGCAGCTTGAGGCCTATATATCTAAATGAGGTAATCGTTAGATTTACGAGACATGCTTTTCCTTGTCTGTGTTTTTGCCTCTTGTATGCAGTCCATGGAATTCACGGCTCCACAGAGACTTGCTCGGCCTCGATTTATCCTTGTCTACCTTTCCGTATTGGAGGGGAGGCTATACAGGCTTGTTCTCCTGCTGCTAACGCTAGTGCAGTTAGTAACACCCATGCCATTGGCCCATGCGCAGTCCTATGACGTGCATTCTGGCTACACAGTTGAGCAGTGGACGACGCAAGAGGGATTGCCGGCCAACACCGTCATCGGGCTAGGGAATCGCCAAATCCTACAGGGTGCCGATGGCTATCTCTGGTTTACCACCATCGAAGGCCTGGTCCGCTTCGACGGGCTAGAATTCACCGTCTTCTCGGCAGGCGATACCCCCGGCCTTTTGAGCAATCGCCTCCTTACTTTGGTTGAGGAGCCGCAAGGCACGCTCTGGATACAGGATGAGCAATGGAATATTACCCGCTACCACGAGGGACAATTCGTCTCTATCGATGATGGTAACACCAGCCAGAGCTTCATGCAAGTGCTGTGGGACGGGACCAAGACATGGATTGGGACTGGAGATGGATTGGCCTTATACCGCGACAGCCGCCTCGTACCGTACCGACAGGACGCAATCAAGGAGAAAGTCGTTAGTCTCGTACGTGACGCAGCAGGGGTCTTCTGGGTCAAAACGGCAAGCGAGCAGTCTCGCCATGCGGCTATCTATCGGATCAACCCTAAAGCCGAATTTTTGGGTGAAGACGCGCTTCAGCCGCTGGCGTGGTCGTCTGATTTACCACCCATCGTGGCGAGGAGCAAAGTCTTTCCAGATCGTTGGCGCGGCGTATGGGTCGCAACGGAGCATGAGCTGATTCACCTCGACGCAGACCGTGTGTTGGCACAGTATCCTTATCCTGAATCCTGGCAAGACCAGAGCGTACGCGTTGATGTGCAGTATCAGGATGATGAGGGTGGGCTATGGGTAAAGGTTATTGGCTCATCTGGCACAAGGGAGATCACCAGTGGGTGGGGACGTCTCACCCCCGATGGTATTTTCGTGGACCACCCCCGTTCTGATCCCAACAATAAAATTGAAGTGGTTGCGCCAGGGCCGCAAGGCGAACTGTGGTATGTAGAGCAGCCCTGGAGTAGTGCAGGTGCACGTCTGTTCCAAGGCACGCAACAGGTTTTTGAGGTCGCGAGCAGCATCCTCGACTTCACCTTTACCTCCGACGGCAACGTGTGGGTCTTGACGCAGAGCGAAGGGTTGTTCCGGCTGCGGAGCGCTGCGCTGATATCGGTGGGTGAGCCAGAGGGATTGCCCAGCAAGAGTGCCAATATCGTCCTTGAGGATCGTAGCGGAGTGATCTGGGTCAACTCCAGTGGAGGAGGTTTTGCACAGCTTGATCCCGAGTCAGCAAAGACGCAGCCCATCTTCGCACCTGCCGCCATCCCGATTCGTAACGTCCAGACCTTTCTTGAGGATCGTGCCGGGACCCTGTGGGCTGGTGCTGGTAGTCTTTGCCGCATTGAAGACAATCGGTGCGAAAACATCGAGTTGCCTTTTCGGGGGATCCGCCTCATTTATGAAGACCGGCACGGTCGCTTCTGGGTGGGCAGCGATGGAGGTCTGGTTGTTGGTCTGCGACCCGGCGAAGGCCAAGAGAATGATTGGACGCGTCTGCTCTCGCCGCTTGATCAGGCTCGCAACCGAATGCGCGCCGCCCTCGAAACCCGCGATGGCACGCTGCTTTTCGGCACCAACGGCAGCGGCCTCC
>DATGCC010000067.1:0-6401 GCA_035312345.1 Rhodothermales bacterium | reverse complement strand
ATAGAGATTTGTTGCTTGTCGTCACGAATGATCATTCCGCACTCCGAACTCTGCACTCCGAATGCGTTCGACCAGCCACACGCCTTCGCGGTCGTCCGTTTCGTGGAGACGCACCCGCACCTCTTCGCCGGGCATGGTCGGTACTTCGCGGCCCACGATGTCGGCGCGGATGGGCAACTCACGCAGGCCCCGGTCTACGATGGCGAGGAAGCGGATGGTGGCGGGGCGGCCCAGGTCCATGAGGGCGTCGAGGGCGGCGCGGGCGGTGCGGCCCGTGTAGAGCACATCGTCTACCAGCACCAGATGGCGCTCCGTGATGTCGAACGCGATACGGGTGGCGCGGACCTGCGGCTGTTTCAGGCGCAGCCGGAAGTCGTCGCGGTACATGGTGGCATCGAGCACACCGACCGGGATTTCCAGACCGTCGATCTCGCGGATCTTTTGTTGCAGGCGGCGGGCAAGGTGGACGCCCCGCGTCTGCATCCCGATGAGCGCGAAGCCGCCCGCGCCTTCCGAAGCCGGGTCGATGAGTTCGACGATCTGGCGGGCCATCCGGTCGAGCGTCCGGTCGAGGTCGCGCTCGTCCATGAGCTGGGCTTTGACGGTGTCTTGCGGCTCCATGTGGGGATTCTGGATTTTAGAGGGTGGATGTTGGATTTATTTTAGGCGTCGTGCGTTTCCGTGATCCAAAATCCGCGATCCAATTGCTAAAATAATGCAAGCTGCACCGATTCGCTACGTCGACCCTGTCATTGTCTCGCGCCTCAGCAACATGGAGCTACGGGCGCGGCTCATCGTGGAGGGTTTTATCACGGGACTGCACAAAAGCCCCTATCATGGATTCTCGGTGGAGTTTGCCGAGCACCGTCCCTACAACCCCGGCGACGAGCTGCGCCATGTGGATTGGAAGGTCTACGCCAAGACGGACCGGCACTATGTAAAGCAGTACGAGGAAGAGACCAACCTGCGCCACTACGTTGTGCTGGACACCTCACCGTCCATGCGGTACAAGCACGCCGGGGCGCTTTCGAAGCTGGAATATGGTTCCTACCTGGCGGCGGCTTTGCATTTCCTGATGGTGAAGCAGCGCGATGCGACGGGATTGATTGCATTCGATGAAAGCATCCACACGATGCTGCGACCCAAGAGCACGCAGCGTTTCCTTCGCCAGATCCTGCTACATCTGGAGCGCATCACCGATGGACAGGCAGAAGGCAAGCGGACGAGTGCCGCCTCGGTGCTCAACGAAGTGGCCGACCGCATCGCCCGCCGCTCGCTCGTCGTCGTCATCACGGATTTGTTTGAGAATGTCGAAGAGCACGACGCGCTACTGAAAGCCCTGCGCCATCTGCGCCACCGGGGCCACGAGGTGTTGGTTTTCCATGTGCTCGAAAGCGAGACGGAGCGCAACTTCCAGTTTCCCGATGTGCCGATGGTCTTCCGCGACATGGAGACGGGCGAAGAAATCTCGCTGCAACCGGCCCAGCTTCGTGAGCACTACGCCGAGGCCGTCAAGCTCTTCAGCGAAACGTTCCGCCGCCGCTGCCTCGAACACAACGTCGATTTCATCGAACTCGATACGGGTGCCTCGTACGATCAAGCCCTGCTCGCCTATCTGAATAAACGGCGGAAGCTGACGTGAGGATTTTGCAGAAAACACGAATTAAAATGCTACCATGAAATTGTCTTTCAACCCCAAAGATCAACTCGACGCGTATGTACAGACCGTCAATGCACATCACCTGGACCAGGCCCTCGCCCTTTTGGCTGAAGACTTCCGCATCCAGTTTATCGATTATGGAAGCTCCATGACCAAAGAAGAAGTCCGTACAGCGCTGGAATGGGATGCAGGTACAAACGGACACATAAGCTACGAGGACCTGGAGGTAGACGGAAGAAGGGTCTCCGGTATGTTCACTGAAGTCAATGACTTTCTCACCCTTGTCGGCATTAAGGCCCTGAAATCCCGCAACACCTATGTCTTTGATAAACAAGGTCTGATCAGAGAACAGCTATACGAAAGGCTGCCGAATCAGCGATCTTTTCAGGAGGCGATGCAGCCAGCGGTTGAATGGGCAGAGCAGCATCGCGGGGACGAGTTGGCAGAGATCTACCCTGGGAATCGGATGATTTATAGCCGGGAGATGGCCCAGCGCTGGGTGCGTTTGCTACGGGAGTGGCGACAAGATACAGGCACCAGCAAGGGCTAGGGTTTCCTTTTATGTCCCCCTCTTCACCTAAACAGCAGGTGTGCGATATCGGACAGGTTTGTGCCGTTAGCGGACAAGCTATTTCCAGCGCGGCAGTGGAGGAGGTACACGCAAACCTTGTAAGGCAAGCGTTTATGCAGGATGGCACTGTGCTTGCAATTGGGGGAGACGCCATCATCCCAAACGTCCTACGGCTATGCTACGCAACTACCTCACCATTGCCCTGCGCAACTTCCGCAAGCATCCCGGCTATGTGGCGATCAATATTGCCGGGCTCGCCATTGGCCTCTGCTGCTGCATTCTGATTCTGCTCTTCGTGCGTGATGAACTGAGCTACGACCAGTTCCACGCCCACGCGGACCGCATCGTCCGCGTTAACTCGGAAACCCGCCTGGGAGACACGCCCAATTATGGGAATTCCTCAGCATATCCGCTGGCAGAATTGCTGACGGCTTCTTTTCCAGAGATCGAAGCAGCGACCCGTATCCATAACACCGGCCCGATGTTGATGCGGCACGATGAGGTGAGCAATTACGAGAGTAAAGGGCAGTATGCCGAGCCTAATTTCTTCGACATTTTTGACTTTTCGCTCGAACGCGGTAATCCCGAAACGGCGCTCACGGATCCATATACCGTGGTGATGACGGCAGACAAAGCGCAACAGTATTTTGGGGATACAGATCCAATGGGGCAGACGGTCACCGTCAAATCCTGGCATGGCGAGCACGACCTGACGGTGAGGGGCATCCTGGCTCCCGTGCCGGAAAACTCCCATCTCCAGTTCGACTTTCTCATTTCCAATGAGACGCTCGTCGCTGCGCAGGGAGAACGGTTGACAACGAACTGGCACACCATCAATGGAACGACCTACCTGCTGTTGCAAGAAGAAGCGGACTGGGCCGCGCTGGACGAGCGTATCGACCCGCTGGTTACCGATTATGTGACGGGCGAATATCCAGGCCGCAACATCTGGTTTACCTACTACCTCCAGCCGCTCACCGACATCCACCTCAACCGCCTTGGCCTGCCCAACGATGCCGAAGGCGACATGCGCTACATCTACATCTTCTCGACCATTGCGCTGCTGATTCTGCTGATTGCCTGCATCAACTACATGAACTTGGCGACGGCACGGTCAGCGAAGCGGGCGAAAGAAGTAGGCATGCGCAAAGTGCTGGGTGCCCAGCGCGGTCAACTGGCAAGGCAGTTTCTCATCGAGGCCATCTGTCTGAGCGTCGTTGCTTTCATGCTGGCTATTGCCCTGACCGAACTGCTACTGCCGTTGTTCAACGACCTGACAGGCAAGACGCTGGCGACGCACGCCTGGAGCAATCCGGTCTTAATCGGCACCCTGTTGGGAGCGAGTCTCCTGACGGGCGTGCTGGCAGGTAGCTATCCAGCGCTGTTCCTTTCGGGCTTTCGGCCCATCAAAGTGTTGCGAAGTTCTTACCGGGCCGGATCATCGGGCGCACTTTTACGCAAGGGATTGGTAGTGACACAGTTTGCCTGTGGCGTAGCGCTCATCATTGGCACACTGGTCATCTTCCAGCAACTCGATTATATGCAGGACAAGCGGCTCGGCTTCGATGAGGAGCAGGTCATCGTCATGCCACTTCGCGATATGGAACTAAAGCGGCAACACGCCACCATCCACCAGGCGATGGCTGGCGTATCAGGTGTACGCTCTGTCACCATTGGAATGTCAGTGCCGGGTACCGGGGGTAGCGGGCACGGCGTACGGCTGGCGGAAACACCGAAGGAGGAAGGCTTCATCCAGCAGGTGCTGGGGGTGGATACGGAATACGAAGATGTGATGGGCATGGAACTGGTAGCCGGTCGCTGGTTCGACGAGAACCGTCCCGCCGATTCTTCGGCCTACGTGATCAACGAAACCGCCGCGCAGTATTTCGGGCTGGACGAGCCGCTGGGCCGCGAACTCAACCGCAACGACAATGTGGGAGAGATTGTGGGCGTGGTGCAGGATTATCATTTTGCCTCGCTCCATGAAGAAATCAAGCCGCTCATCATCTACATGGGCAAGGAGGCGTGGGACTTCAACCAGATGGCACTCAAGGTGGACGGGCAGCGCCTGCCGGAGACATTAGCAGCGATGGAAGCGGCCTGGCAGCAAGTAGCGCCGGGGCAGCCTTTTAGCTACTCATTCCTCGACGAAGATCTGGACCAACTCTATGCCTCTGAGCAGCGGCTCGGCAAGATTTTCGGGACATTCGCCTTTCTGGGCATCTTCGTCGCTTGCCTGGGCTTGTTGGGGCTGGCTGCTTTTACTGCCGAGCAGCGGACCAAAGAAATCGGCATCCGCAAAGTGTTTGGGGCCGGGATGCCGGGGCTTGTGCTGTTGCTCTCGAAGGATTTTCTGCGCCTCGTCGTTATCGCCTTCGTCATCGCCGCGCCAGTGGGCTATGTTTTGATGCAACGATGGCTCGAAGACTTTGCCTACCGCATCGAGTTGGGTGCGAGCGTGTTTGTGCTGGCTGGTGGCCTCGCCGTGCTCATCGCCCTCCTCACGGTCAGCTATCAGGCAATGCGGGCGGCGTTGGCGGATCCCATCAAGAGTTTGCGGTATGAATGATTGGGTTAATGGTTTCTGGTTGATGGTTTCTGGTTGTTTCATTCTCCAACCGAGAACCATAAACCAGTAACCAGCAACCAAAATCCTGAACAAAGAGGGCCGGTTTTCGTAGGGTAGGCGGCTCCGGCGCTGTTTGCTGTGAAGCCCGTTTCCCCTTCCAAGAAAACCGATATGTCCATGACGATCCGTATGACGCGGCGTATGCTCTCGCTGCTGGCTGTGGCACTGGTAGTTTGTCCTTCGCTCCTCTTCGCCCAGGCCACCGATGCACCTGCCACCATGCCCGAGGCGGATGCGCCCACGCCCACGGCTTTTGACGATCCTGCCTTGGTGCAACAGTATCAGGCGACCATCACGCCGGAAGATCTCGCGTCGCACCTCTACGTCTTCGCCTCCGACTATTTCGAAGGTCGTGAGACCTCCACGCGCGGACAGAAGCTGGCGGCTACCTATCTGGCCGGGCAGTACCGTAAGATGGGCGTTGCTCCTAAAGGCAACGTTGCGCCGCACGACTCTTACGCGCCGGAAGCCTACTTTCAGACCGTACCGCTCTACACGCAACGCCTTAAGCGAGCCACGCTGACGGTGCTGAACTATGAAAAGGAGGTGGCAGCAAGCACGTATGGGCCCGGCATCGCAGACGGGCAGATGTACTTTGCCGCTGGCAACATAGATGCAATCAGGGCGGGCCTTGTCTTTGCAGGCTACGGCATCGCGGATGACGAGCTTGGCTACAACGACTTCGCGGCGCTCGATAGGAAAAGCATCAACCGCACGGGCAAGTGGGTGATGATGCTCAACGACGAGCCCCTCGCCAACGACTCGACGAGCCTGCTCAACACGGCCGATGGTAAACCCTCAAGGTGGACCGGGTCGCCCAACAGCAAGCTGCGGGCGTTGCTGCGTGGGAACGGGATGCCAGCAGGCATTTTGCTCGTCGCCGACCAGGGGCCGCATGCCGTAGACGTGCACGAGGAAGCGATGGAACGAGCCGCGTCCATCAAAGACGGTGTGGGTAGTCTCTCGCTGACGGAAGACGGTGGGGAAGGGCGGCCCTTTCCGCCGATTTACATTATTTCGTCCGATCTGGCAGATCAGATGCTAGCCCCCCTGGGGCGTACCATTGCCGAGGTCAAGCAGACCATTGATCGTTCGTTGGAGCCGGAAGTGTTCGAGGTGCCAGGTATCATGCTGGCCAGCACCGTTGAGCATGAAACAGTGGAGGCTCCAAGCGAGAACGTGGCGGCGTTCATTGAAGGTTCCGACCCGGCGCTGAAAGACGAAGTTGTTGTCATCTCGTCGCACTACGATCATATCGGCATCGAAAGCGGCAGTGAGGGTGACCTCATCAACAATGGTGCGGACGATGACGGCTCGGGCACGGTGGGTGTGCTGGAGATGGCGGAGGCGTTTATGAAAGCCAAGCAGGACGGGCACGGCCCTCGCCGCTCCATCCTGTTTCTCAACGTGACGGGGGAAGAGAAGGGCCTACTTGGCTCGCGCTACTTCACCGATATGGACCCGTTGCTGCCGCTCGACAAGATCGTGACGGACCTCAACATCGACATGATCGGTCGCTTCGACCCGACGCATCCGACGCA
>DATGCC010000066.1:0-3465 GCA_035312345.1 Rhodothermales bacterium | reverse complement strand
CCAGCAACGCACTTGACGAAGCAGACGATGGGGGAGCCACCATCAGCGGCGGTGCAAATAACATAGCCAGCCGAGGAGCGACCGTGGGCGGTGGGGAAGACAACGCCG
The DNA here is from genome assembly GCA_035312345.1 of Rhodothermales bacterium. Classification (GTDB taxonomy): domain Bacteria; phylum Bacteroidota; class Rhodothermia; order Rhodothermales; family DATGCC01; genus DATGCC01. Next base: position 3,357 of record DATGCC010000066.1, on the reverse strand, counting down.
CGCTTAGTTGCTACGACACGGTTGCGGGCGGGGTCAACAACCGCGCAGAGGGCCTGGCAGGAGGCAGCAAAGCCAGTGGCGCTCGCTGTGGCGCGACCGTCGGGGGCGGCAACTCCAATGTTGCCAATAATGAGGTAGCAACGGTAAGCGGCGGGTATCGTAACGAAGCCAGCGGTAGTTCTTCCTTTGTAGGAGGTGGCTCACAAAATACTGCCAGTGGTCGCTACAGCACCATACCCGGTGGCTCGAACAACATCGCAGCCGGTGCCTACAGCTTTGCCGCCGGGCGTGAGGCCGAGGCGAACCACGATGGCACCTTTGTCTGGGGCGACGACACAGACAGCTTTGCCTCCACCGCCGAGAACCAGTTCCTCATCCAGGCCAATGGCGGCGTCGGGATCGGGACGAACGCGCCACAGGGTGCCCTCCAGGTGACGCACCCGACAGATGACTTTGACCTGGTCCTCGGCGGAGCGGAGCAAGACCAACTCTTCGGCGATGATGGCATCATCGCGTCCGACCCCAACCTGCCCAGTAGCGACCTCCTGCTCGTCTCGAATGACGCTGTCGCGGTGATGCTGGACGCGGATAATGGCGACGATACCCTTTCCGAGTTCATTGTGATAGACAGCGGGTTCGACGAAGCCTTTCGCGTCAACCTTGATGGGGCCGTCACCACGGGCAACGTCACGCTGGAGAATGACCTGGGCCAGGGCACCACGCTGGAGGAGGGGGGCGTCTACCACGACAACGTCGTCTATGCCTGGGCCCACGTCAATGCTGATGGCAGCGTAGCGGCAAGCTTCGGATGCACGGTGCTCAGAACAGGCACAGGCACCTACCGCGTCACCTACGATGTATCGCTTACCAACGGTACCGCGCCTGTCGTCACGCCGCTGAGCGCCAACGACCCGGTTATGGCGGTGGCCTCACCGGGGGGAACGACCAGTGCCAACGTCAAAGTTTTCGGCTTTGTTAGCGGACAGTTCGTGGTCCAAGACCGGCCTTTCTTCATTCAGGTCACCGGTCGCCCGTAGCCATTTTTAGATGACGCTGATCCCCTGTCTCGTTCTTTTACGATAGGGATAGTGCAGGTCCATGATGCCATTCACCCTGAAGGATACAACCATGAAACCCATGCACGCTTTCGCTCGCTTTCTGCTACTGGCTTTACTAGTCGGCTTGTTCAAAGTGGGCACCGTCCAGGCCCAATCGGCCACGATGGCGTACCAGGGCTACCTCACCAACACCGATGGCGACCCGCTCGGCGGCACGGGCAACCTTTCCTTTGCCCTCTATGCCACACCAAGCGGTGGCTCGCCGCTCTGGGAAGAAACGCAGACCAGCGTGCAGGTCGAAGAGGGAGTTTTCTCTGTGATGCTTGGCAGCGAGGAGCCCTTCAGCGGCGTGAACTTCGAGAACCCGCTCTACCTGGGCGTAAAAATCGACGGTGGTGCCGAGTTAGTGCCACGCGTCCCGTTGGGCGTGGCACCATCCAGCCTGTTTGCCCACCAGATCCCCGATGGCCTCGCCGTGCGCAGCCTCAACGGCCTCACGGATGACGTGATCCTCCAGGCGGGCACCAACGTCACGCTGACCGAAGCCGATGGCAAGATTACGATTGATGCCGAGGCAGGAGAAGCCTTTACCCTGCCTTTTGAAGGCACAAGCGATTTGGTCTTTGAGCCCGCATTCAAGATCAACAGCGTCGGCGCAGGCATCGTGGTCGATGTGTCAGGCGCATCCCCCGCTATTTCGGCGAGCAACACCGACACGGGCAATGCGGCAGGGTTCAGTCAAATCAACAGCACGAGCGAGGCCGGAGCTATCGAGGCGCTCTCATTCAGCAGAGGCTACACGGGCCTGTTCTCTCACTTTGGAGCGGATGGCTACGCGGGCATCTTCGAGAGCACAGCTACCGTGAACAATTATCCTGCTCTGGTAGCCTACAAACAAAACCTAGACATCAACAGCGACGATTTTTTTAATGACGCCTTGGTCGTGAAAGGAGATGCACCGGTGCTCGGTATTTATGGCAAATTTGAGGCGAATACGCACCCTGGCATCGTGCTGGCCGGCGTCGAAGAGGACGGTGATATCATCGACAAATGGGGCATCACCCGGCAATTCTTCTCGGGCAACGGTTTGCACTTCACGTATGGCACCAATGTGGATCCCGCGCAGAATAGCACCATGATGTCCCTGTCCAATGCGACAGGAACACCTGCCCTTTCTGTGCCGGATGGCATCATCGCAGCGGGGCGTCTCCAAGCTACCAGCGAGCTGGGCGAAACAGCGACGCCCGCCGAGGGCGCGGTCCACCAGGACAACGTCGTCTACGCCTGGGCCGAGGTCAACGCGGACGGGACGTTGGTGGACGGCTACGGCTGCACCGTCGCCAGGCGCACCGGCAGCGGTAGCTACCGCGTCACCTTCAAGCGGAGCCTGCCGAATGGGGCCTCGGCCATCGTGACACCCCGAGGGTTAAATGATGTCGTCCTCGCTAGCGTCGTGACCAACGCTACCTTTGCCGATGTAGCAACTAAGAATTTCAATGGGTCGGCCTTCGTGTTTTTCGACAGCGGATTTTTTATCCAGGTCGTGGGGCGTCCGTGAGGCAGCGCTGGTTTCGGTACTCCTTTTTGATCTTGACGAGGCTGATTATGTCGAAAGTCATTCCAATAGCGACGACGCTGCTCTTCTTCTCCCTCTTGCTCCTGGAAGCGCACGCGCAGCAAGTGGTGCTACGCACCAGCATTCTGAGCACCGGAGCCAACACCAGCAACAGCAGCAATGTCGTGTTGCAGAGCACACTGGGGCAGGCCATCGTAGGCTCCTCCGCAGGCAATGCCTATCAGGTCAATGCCGGGTTCTGGTTTCAGGCACGGCCTCCGGCCCTCGTCGCTGTGAACCAGCCGCCCACGGCCCCACAAATCATTACGCCGCAATCCGGAGAGGAAGTGGCTATTGGTGGGTCCGCCAGCAACCCGCTCGACCCCAGCACGCGCATTGAGATTACATGGAGTGAAGCCACGGATCCCGAAGGCCACGCCCTGGCCTATTACTGGGAGTTGGGGCCTACCGAAGACTTTGCTAACCGTTGCGTTGGCTACTGCGTGAATGCAGGACCCAACACCAGCTATAGCATAACGTTTGGCACACTCGCCCCGATCATCGACCGCCTGGGGGCCTCCCTCGGCGGCTCTATCACCCTGTGGCACCGGGCCGTAGCCAATGACGGCCAGAACGAAACGTTTGGCCCCGCTATCCCCATCACCTTCGTGCGTGGCACCCTGACCGCCGACGAAGAGGAAGCCGAGATCCCTTCGCAATTCCGGCTGGCCCCGAACTATCCCA
>DATGCC010000065.1:0-2602 GCA_035312345.1 Rhodothermales bacterium | reverse complement strand
CGGCGTTGAACAGGCCTTCCTGGACGAAGTGGGGGAGGCCGCAGGCAAAGACCCCATCGTGTTTCGCCTGGAACTGCTGGACCGAGCCAGAAGAAAGCCGGTCGGCGAGAACAACGATTACGACGCGGCCCGCTATGCTGGGGTGCTGGAACTGGTACGTGACAAATCGGGATGGGGAACGAACGACCAACCCGGCATCCACCGAGGCGTGGCCGCTTACTTCTGCCACAACTCTTATGCGGCGCATGTGGTGGACATGGCGGTTGAAGACGGCAAGCCGGTCATCCCAAGCGTGTGCAGCGCCATCGACTGCGGCATCGTCGTGAATCCTGATGCTGCTACCAACATGGTGGAAGGGGCCGTGGTGGACGGTATCGGGAACGCCCTGTACGGCTCCATGACCTTTAAGGATGGTGTGCCCGAAAAGCGCAATTTCGATACGTATCGCATGATCCGCCACAGCGAGGCTCCGAAAGCTATCGATGTCAATTTTGTAGAGAATGACATCGATCCTACAGGGCTGGGCGAACCGCCCTTCCCGCCCATCTTTGGAGCCCTCGCCAACGCCATGTATAAAGCGACAGGCAAGCGGGTGTACGAGCAACCATTTGCCCCTCATATGGAAGCAGTCGTGCAAGAGGCAACGGGATAACCTGACGAGCACCCAGATTTTCCAGAACGCGGGTTTCACTGTGCTGTCCGATTGGGGCAGCAGCGATAGCAAAAAGTCAGGATGCCAGGAAAAATGGTACCGAAGCGTACACTTGGAGATAGCAGTCTTGAGGTCTCAGCCCTCGGCCTCGGCTGCATGGGTCTGAGTTTCGGCTACGGCCCCGCGACGGACAAGGAAGAGGCCATATCGCTCCTCCGCCACGCTGTTGACCTTGGCGTTACCTTCTTCGATACCGCAGAGGTTTATGGTCCCTTTGCGAATGAGGAAGTTGTCGGTGAGGCGCTCGCTCCCATCCGCGACCAGATTGTGATCGCCACAAAGTTTGGGTTCGACATCGACCTCCAAACGGGTGAGAACCGCGGTGGCCTCAACAGCCGGCCCGAACACATCCGTCAGGCCGTAGAGGGCATGCTTCGTAGACTTCGGACCGACTACATAGACCTTCTCTACCAGCACCGGGTTGACCCCGAGGTCGCCATTGAGGAGGTGGCAGGCATCGTCAAGGACCTGATAAATGAGGGGAAGGTGCTCCACTTTGGTTTGTCTGAAGCGAGCGCCCGGACCATCCGCCGCGCCCACGCTGTCCAGCCCGTCACGGCGCTCCAGAGCGAATACTCGCTGTGGTGGCGAGAGCCTGAAACGAAGACGTTTCCGACGCTTGAGGAACTCGGTATCGGATTTGTCCCCTTCAGTCCGCTCGGTAGGGGATTCCTCACGGGCAAGATCGAAAGTTCAACCGAGTTTGCCGACGATGATTTCCGTAACACCGTTCCGCGGTTTTCGGAAGAGAACCGGAAGGCAAACCAGGACGTGGTCGATCTTCTCCGGCGGATCGCAGCAGAGAAGGAGGCGACGCCTGCTCAGGTTGCCCTTGCATGGTTGCTCGCCCAGAAGCCCTGGATTGTCCCCATTCCAGGCACGACCAAGCGGCACCGCCTGGAGGAAAACATCGGGGCCACGGCTATCGAACTTACTCCCGAAGACCTCAATCAGATCGAGCAGGCTGCCTCGCAGATTAAGGTTCAGGGAGCGCGATATTCCGAAAGCTCCCAGCAGATGGTCGATCATTGAGCGGCGCAACGTGCGTTACCAGTCGCCATGCCTTATTGGGAAATCACGGGGCGGGCGCGGTACTGCCTTCCTCGACCACTTCGATAAGCTGGTTTGTGGCGATGGGGCCGGGAACGGTTTGACGACGCCCGGACGGCCACATCACTTCGATGTGGTCGATGGTGTCCGCATCGCCTAAGCCGAAGTAGAGCGGGTAGGCGCTTTGAGAGAGGTAGCCGGACTTGCCATCGTACGCCTGCGTTAGCGTCAGAGAGTCGGCGTACACGCGGACGGTAGCGCCCAGCCCGTCTCGATTGGAGGTCGTTCCTGTGAGATCGACTTTGACGAAATGCAGATCCGGTTTCCGCTCGCTCAGGTTGCTGATGAGCACCATCGGCTGGTCATTGAATTCGCCGGTCACAATGTCGAGGTCGCCGTCGTTGTCAAGGTCGAAGATCACTGACGTGCGCGAGCCCACAGATCCCCACACATCGACGGGACCTGTGGCACCGGTTTCTTCACAAATGGGATGCTCCTTCTCGCCACAATCGACTTCGAACCAGAGCGTCGCCATGCGGTGGTTGCGCCGGGGCTCGACGCCGAGGATAAACTCGCTGTCTACAAAGTTCTCGCCCTGATTATTCAAGAGCAGGGAGTTGACCCCGTAGCGGAACGGGTAGTTCATGCTCCCGGTGACGAACAGGTCTTCGTAGCCATCGGCGTTGATATCGCCGCTGCTGACGCCCCAGGGCCAGTACGTCTCGGTGCCCGTGTTGAGGGCCACATCGGAAAAGCTTTCACCGTCGTTCCTGAAGAGCGCGTTTCCGAAGATGTTGATCGCCTCGCCCTGCTGCTGGATGGGCAAGACGCGTTCCGGTC
>DATGCC010000064.1:0-11297 GCA_035312345.1 Rhodothermales bacterium | reverse complement strand
ACCTTCATCATTCAGACATCCGACGAGCCGCCCGAAGCGAGGAATGATTTCTACACCGTAGAGCAAGGAGCCACGTTGCGCCTCGACCCACCGGGAGTGCTCGAAAACGATGTGGATAACCGAAACAGCGGTCTCACTGCCGAACTCGTCAGCGATGTGGAGCATGGCACCCTTGCTTTCGAAGCGGATGGCTCGTTCCTCTACCGCAATGACGGCGTGCAAAATGTCCAGGATAGCTTCACCTATCGCGCGCATGATGGCACAGAAAAATCCAATGTCGCAACGGTCGAGATCGCCATTAATCTGACGGGGAATCCGCCACCAGACGTGATCAATCCGGGCACGCAAAGTGATGCAGAAGGTGACGCGGTGTCGCTTCAGATTCAGGCCGACGATCTGGATAGGCCCCTGACGTATGCCACCACCAACCTGCCGCCGGGCCTTGCTATCGATCCCAACACAGGCCTGATCAGTGGCTTGCTACCTGTGGGTGCTGCCAATAACAGCCCATACGCGGTTCAGGTGCGTGTAACAGATGCACAGGGCGGCCGTACCATCACCCCCTTCCAGTGGATAGTAACCAACCCGCCACCGACCGCCACCGCACCGCCTCCTCAAACCAACGAAGAAGGCGACACCGTATCGCTCCAGATCCAGGCCAACGACCCTGGCGATGTGCTCACCTATACTGCAACGGGACGTCCACCAGATCTGTTTATCAATCCGAATACGGGTGTCATTTCGGGTACCCTTAGCAACACAGCAGCTAATAACAGCCCGTACACCGTTACTGTCACCGTTACCGATAGCCGGGACGCGTCCTCCCAGGTGCAGTTTATGTGGACGGTAACCAATCCGCCGCCTGAAGTGGGCACACCTCCACCGGATCAGATGCACATGGAAGGCGAGACCATTACGCCTGTCCAGGTCGAGGTGCTCGACGATGATGTGCTGACATATACCGCGACCGGCCTGCCCCCGGATCTCATGATTGACGAGGACACCGGCGAAATCTCCGGCACCGTCAGCAACACGGCAGCTACGGGTAGCCCATACACCGTCATGGTCACTGCCACCGACAGCCAGGGCGCAGACGTCACAACGACGTTTACGTGGACCATCACCAACGCACCGCCACAGGTGACTAACCCTGGCAACCAGACCAATGCGGAAGGCGACGATGTAACGCTCCAGATCCAGGCCAGCGATCCTGATGTCCCGTTGACGTATGTGGCTACGGGCCTGCCTCCTAATCTCAGCATCGACGAGAACACGGGTGAAATATCTGGCACCGTCAGCGGCACAGCGACCAGCGGCAGTCCCTACACTGTCATGATCACCGTCACCGACAGCGAAGGAGCCGAGACCACGATCTCCTTTACGTGGACCATCACCAATGCCCCGCCGCAGGTCACCAACCCAGGCGACCAGACGCATGAGGAGGGCGACGATGTAATGCTCCAGATCCAGGCAACCGATCCCGACCTGCCCCTTAGCTATGCGGCGACGGGTCTGCCACCAAGCCTCAGCATGGACGCAAACACGGGTGAAATCTCCGGCACCATCGACAGCGACGCAGCCGACAACAGTCCTTATGCCGTAGAAGTGACGGTGACGGACAATGGCGGCGCAGACGCGGTTATCACCTTCGATTGGACCGTGACCAACCCGCCACCGCAAGTCACCGATCCAGGCGACCAGACCGATGCCGAAGACGAGATGGTTTCCCTGCAAATAGAGGCGCTGGACGACGACGCCAACCTGACCTATGCGGCGGAGGGCCTGCCACCAAGCCTTAGCCTGGACGCAAATACCGGTGAAATCTCCGGTACCATTGACAGCGGAGCCGCTTCGGGCAGTCCCTACGATGTCACGATAACGGTGACCGATGCCCAGTCTGCCAGCACACAAGTCCAGTTTACCTGGACCGTGCAAGCCCCCAACCCGACCCCCACCCTCACGATGGTGACCCCGAATATGGCTGCCCGTGGCACAACCCTGGATGTGGTACTGACCGGAACCAACTTCGTAGCGGGCGTCAGTTCTGTCGAATTCGATCTTGCCATCGGCATCGCTATCAACACAACGACGGTAGACAGTGCAACGCAAATGACCATCAACATCACTATTGATGCAGGTGCAGCCCTCGGTAATCGCAATATCACGGTTCGCAATGCGGCTCCGGGCGGCGGGACCTCTCAGTCCCGTAACTTCACGATCACGATGTAATATTATGTTGGCATAAAACGTAAGGATATCACCAGCATCACGTATCAGCGAAGCCTTCTGACGTTTTACGCCTAACCATACCCCCATTGGATGCCACGCTGCGCCACCATATTGCTAGTGCTCATGCTGCTGGGGCCGAACGCTGCCGTGTTTGGGCAGCAAGCCGAGGCCGAACGCTTGATCCGGCAGCATCGGTATAGCGCGGCGATCCATACACTCATGGGTGCCCGTTCCGATCTTGATGGTCACCCGGATGGCGTATTGACCACACTGGGCGTGGCGCATCTGCAACGAGGTTATCTGCTGCGCGACCTGGCAACCTTGCAGGCCGCTATTGGAGCCGAATACTATGCCCTGCGCCAGGACAGCCAACGAGCAACGCCGAGCCCGTGGACCGCCTTTTTCGTGGGCCGCCACCGCTTTGCCCTGCGCCAGACACAGCAAGCGTTGCAGGCTTTCCAGGCGGCTGCCGATAACGCTCGTCTGCCGACCTTGTACCGCAACCGGGCACGGCTCTGGCTGGCAGCAAGCCATCAGCGAGCCGGTCATACCCGCGAGGCAACAGCGGCATGGGCCGCCGTGGACGCCGATGGTCAGGCGGTGCTTGTCGCCGACCGCGCCTATGCCCGCTGGCAACTCGGACAAACCGAAATCCCCGACTGTGGGCCGGGCCGCGATGTCTCCCTTGCTGCCCTGCGTTGTACGCTGTGGGCTGCTATTCGCAAAAAAGAGGTAACTGCCCTCCAACGCCTTCAAAACAGCCTGCTCGAAGACGATACCCCAGACCAGGAGGTCATCGTCGGTGGCGATTATGTATTACGGTTCTACGATCCGGCCACGCTCGACATGCTGGCTGCTGCTGACTTTGTGATGGCGATGGAGGCGTTTCGCCGGGTGCAAGGCCGTACCGCCCATCAGGACGCCCTGCTCTACGCAGGCATCAGCGCCTATGAATCCGGTCACTATGATACCGCCCGCTCGTTGCTCAACGAGACGAACCATCCTCTGGCAGTTGTGTATCTGGGTGCGCTGGATTATGTGGCAGGAAACCGAGAAGCCGCCCAGCAACAGTGGGCACGGGCTCAGGCTGGACCGAGTGAAATCGTCATTGCATGGGCCGAGGTGGCGAGCCGTTTTGCATCAGAGCATGAGGCGGTGCGCGTGACAGCGCGCAAGCATCGCCACGCGGCTATGCAAAGTCAGCGTGCGGCTCGTATGCTTGGGCGTGCCTACCTTCGCATCGGACGGTCCCGTGATGCACTGCGTGTGCTCGACGCGCCGTATCCATCGGCGTACCACAACGACCTGGATCGCATCGAACCAGGCTATCTGGTGACGTTGGCGGAGGCCGAGTTTATGGCAGGACGACAATACTATCCGGCCTTACGGAGCCATCTCGCCAGCCTCGTCGACGTCTATCCAATAACAGAAGGCGTGTTGTATCTGGCGCAAGCCTTCACCCTCCCCGAACGACAAACCTCGTTTAACAAACGCACAGGACAATGATTGCGTGATCCGTGTTGCATAAAGATGCTTCTTTTATCAGTAGGCAACACACGACAAATCCTCCTTCTTCATGCGCCTTTTTTCGACATCTCGCTTTATCTGGATACTCGCCCTGGCCACGCTGAGTAGCCTGTGCGGCTCTGCTGTGAGGGCCCAATCGAGCGAAGCCCCGTGGGGAGAGTTGGAGTACGCCGAGTCGGAATCGGTGCGAGGGCTGAATCCATACCGGCTGGAGACGGCACGCGGTGCAACTGACCGGCTCTTCTCGCTGATCTATGAGGGCCTGCTCCACTACGATTATGACGAGGAGCGCTACGTGCCCAAGCTGGCCGAGAGCTACAGTATTGCGAATAACCAGAGCGTGGTGTTCAGGCTGCGGCCCGATGTGCGCTGGCACGATGGCGAACCGTTTACGGCGGAGGATGTGGCCTTCACGTATGCCTACCTCCAGCGCCTCGCGCCCGAGCAGATCCGCAAGCCCTACGTCGGCCTCACCGTCGAAGCCATCGACCCAATGACGGTGCAGGCACGGTTTGACCGGCCCGTGGCGGACATCCTCCAGTTCTTCGACACGTGGATCATTCCAAAGCATCTGTTTCAGAACTTCGCGCCACGCTCTGGCACCGAGCCACTCGAAAACCGGCCCATCGGCACCGGCCCGTATCGGTTCAGCAGGCAGACCATCGAAGGACACATCTCGCTGGATGTCAACCAGGAGTACTGGGGCGAACAAGGCCACATCGCCACGCTCAAGATGAACAAGATCACCGACCCTACGCAGATGACGCTGAGCGCGATGTATGGCAACCACCGACTGATGATCCAGGTGCCGCCCGACCAGATCAACACGCTAGAAGCGCTCAAGACCTTCAATATTGAGTTGTATCCGTCGTTTGGAATCTACGCGTTTGCCTACGACTGCCAGCACCCAATTCTGAAAGATGCCCGCGTGCGACAGGCCATGACGTACGCCACCAACCGGCAGAACATGCTGGATCAATGGTTCAACGGAAAGGGCCATCTGATCGCCACGCCGTTCAACAACTCGTCACCGTATTATGCCCACACCATCAAGCCGTACCCGTACGATCCGGCTCGCGCCCGACAAATCCTACAAGAGGCTGGCTACCAAGACACCAACGGCGATGACATCCTAGAAACGCCCGATGGGGAAAAGTTGAGTTTTGAACTCGTCAACTTTGTCGAGAAAGCCGCGAGCGCGACGACGAACCAGAACCTTGCGGCCAGCTACAAGAGCAACCTCGCCGCCATCGGCATCGAGGTGCACCTGGTTGATTTGCCGCTCGAAACCTACCGCCAGCGCCTGTTCGGCAACCAGGACTTCGACATTGCGCTCGTCCAGTGGACCTTCGACCCAATCTATGACGTGACCGATCTGTTCGAGAGCAGCGCCATCGGTGGCAACAACATTGTGCGGTTCAGCGATCCTGAAGTGGACGCGCTCATCGCCAAATTCCGGCAGGCCCAGGATCCAGAGGAACGCATCGCCACCATGCGCGAGATGCAACGTTTGCTCGCCGAAGCCGCCCCCTATACCTTTGTACTCAGTGAAGACAAGCATGCCGCACTCCATCGCAGCCTCGCCGGATACCGCATTGATCCGTATTATTTCTTTTCCTACTTCACCCAGTGGTATTTTCCTGAGGATTTTCGGTACTGATGCCTGAGATGGGTGGTTGGATCATGGAAGGATGAACGCTTTCCCTCCCTTTCCCTCCTTTCTTACGCTCTCTTTCCTTCCACCCTCCGCCACCAGCCAGCGCCTTACTCACCCAACTTGTAACGCTCGTATGACGAAAGGCTTTGTGTATCGATTGGGGTTGGCGTTGCTGGTGTTTATAGGAGCCGGGGTGCTGGTGTCGGTGGCGCTGGCGCTGGTGCCGGAGGCAAGCTCGGCGTCGTTTCTCGAACGCACCGCAGACAACCTGCGCATCTTTTTTACGTTCGATTATGCAGGGCGGCGGACGGAGAATTTCCCGCTCATGGCAGTGCTTCTCAACCGGAGTCTTATCAGCTTTACGCTCATCGGTGGCGCGCTCGTTGTGGCCCTGGGGCTGGGCATTCCGACAGGTCTGTGCGCGGCGCTACGCCCGAACAACCGGCTGGTGCAGGGCTGGCTGGCCTTTCTCCACACCTTTTCCGCGATGCCGATTCTAGTGCTCGGCATTCTGCTTATTCTTGCTGCCACGCGGTTGCTGGGCCTGCCGCCGTATCGCTCTTTTCTCGAAACAGCCGGTCCCGGTGGCGTGCTGCTGATTTACCTGCTGCCCATCTGCACCCTCGCCGTGGGCGACAGCCTGCTCGCGGATATAGCCCGAACGCTACGCCTCGAAGCTACCCGCATCCTCGACCAGCCCTACATCCGTGCGGCCCGTGCCCGCCATGTAAACGTGCGCTACCATCTTGTGCGCGGCCTCATCCCGCCGACGCTGGCTACGCTCGCGGGTAAGCTCTCTTACCTCATCGGGGGCAGTGTGGTGGTGGAATATGTATTTGGATGGCAGGGACTGGCGTATCAGGTGCTCGATAGCCTGACCACCGACGGCCTCAAAGACTATCCGTTCATCCTTGCCGCCACGACCCTGTTTGTGGGGCTCAGCGTGCTGCTGCACCTGACGAGCGAGTTAGTCAGCCTCGCCTCCGATCCGCGCCTGCGCACCCCGCCCGTCCCGGCATGAAGCAGACGTTCACCGACATACCGGCGGCTTCATGGCGACAACGCCTGCGCGACTGGCGTGCACAGGGTTTCTTTTCGCTGGGTACCGGCTGCCTCATCGTATTGCTGTTACTGCTGGGGAATATAGCCTCCTGCACGGCAAACGGTCCGCTCAACCGCACGGATACCGCCTATCTCCAGCCGCCGCACTGGTTGTTATTTCAACGCCTGCTCTACCAGCCACCGCTTCCGAATACACCCTATTACCAACGAATTTTGCCTTTTCAGGAGGAAGATGTGGAACGGGAAACCACCCCGGCGACCTGCGCCATCAGCTCGCGCCCCCGGTTCACGGCGGTCGCCGGGCAAGCGTATCGCTACCGTGTAACAGCCGATTGCGAAGGGGCCGTATACCGGCTTCTCACGGCTCCGGCAGGCATGGAGATGAGTGAAGCCGGCTTCATACGCTGGACGCCGATGCAGGCGCAGGCAAGCGGACGCGGGCACGAAGTGGTTGTGGCTGTGCTTGACCAGGCAGGCCGCGGCACCCAACAGGCCTACACGATCATCACCTCGGAACGCGTTCATCCGCTCGGCACCGACGCCGCCGGGCGCGATATGCTGGCAGCGGTGATCCTAGGCTCGCGCTGGACTATCTGGCCCGGCCTGGTGGCGGCCAGCATCTCGTTGCTGCTGGGCGTGGGCTTCGGAGGGCTGGCGGGGTATTACGAGCGCCGCGCCAACGCTTTCCTCTCATATTCTGCCACGCTCTCCGATTCGCTGCCTGCATTGCTGCTGATTTTTCTGGCAGCGGTGATCTTCCACTACAACCTGTACCCGGTGATGGTTGTGCTGGGTGTGGTGCTCTTTCCGGCAGTGGCCCGTGGCGTCAAGGCGCGTGTGCTGAGCCTGAAGGCTCGCCAGTTTATCGAAGCTTCCCGCGAACTGGGGTTGCGTGATACGCAAATTCTGTGGCACGACATCGTCTGGCACAACGCACGAACCGTATTGGTGACACGGCTGTTTTATGCGCTGGCCCTGGCCGTAGCGGTAGAAGTAACCCTCAGCTACCTACGCCTCGGCATCCAACCGCCCACCGTTAGTTGGGGCAACCTGATTCTGGAAGGCCGCGCCCGAATCGAAAACCATCAGTACTGGCTGGCGTTCTGCCCTGCCTTCGCCACCATCATCGCCATCGCCGGGTATTACCTGCTCGGCAGTGGGCTGGCGCGCCGTTTTCGCGTGCATGGCACCTGATACCAATCCCCAAGTATGTCCTCTTCACCTCCCTCCAACGCCCTCCTCGCCGTGCGCGACTTGCGGACGTACTATCGTGCGGATGGCGGCTTTGTGCGGGCCGTGGATGGCGTCTCGTTTGAGGTGCAGCCAGGTCAGTCGGTCGGGATTGCAGGCGAGTCGGGTAGTGGCAAAACCCAGACGGCTTTGTCGATTCTTGGTTTGCTTGATGGCGTGCCGGGCCTTGTCGGTGGCGAGGTATGGTGGGAAGATCAAAACCTGCTGGCGGATCTTCCCGCCTATTGCACCCGGCAAGAAACGCCGGATGGACTTATCGTAAGGAAGGATGTCGGTGGATGGCGAGCACGCCTTCAGCGTCGTCTGGATCCGATTCGGGGCGAGCAGATCGCGATGGTCTTTCAGGAGCCCAAAACGTCGCTTTTCCCCTATCTCACCGTAGCTGACCACCTGCGCGAAACGATAGCAGCGCGATCGGGCAAGGCAGCGGCGCGCACCTACGAACCGCAGGCCCTCGACTTGCTGCAACAGCTTCGCTTTGACGATCCCCAGCGGACGTTGCAAAGCTATCCACACCAGTTGAGCGGCGGCGAGAGCCAGCGGGTGATGCTGGGCCTGGCGCTGCTGGGCGATCCCCGCCTGCTTATCGCTGACGAGCCTACCACGCTACTCGACACCATTACGCAGCGGCGTATCCTGGACTTGCTCGGCACCCTGGTGACAGACCGCAACCTCGCACTTCTGCTTATCACGCATAACCTGGCATTGTTGCGGCTGCTTGTGCAGCACATCGTCATCTTATACGCCGGGCAGATTGTCGAACAAGGACCGACGGATCGGGTTATCCGGCCCGCCTCAAATGATGGACATCCCTACACCCACGACCTCATCCAGGCTTCCCGCACCACCCGCACTGGACCGCTGGTCACCGTGCCCAAGAATAGCTGCGGCTGCCGGTATTATCATCGCTGCCTCCTGAAGGATACCCTGCCCGACCGCATCCGCAAACGCTGCCTGTACGAAAAGCCGCCCGTTGTCCACCTGGACGAAAATCACACGGTTGCCTGCTGGGCACGCGAGAGCGAGGCATGAGCATCTTGCTAACCACCCATACCCTCAGCAAGCACTTCGCCCGCTCCTCCGGCCTGTGGACACGCGCGAAGGAAGCACCCTCGCTCGTCAAGGCAGTGGACGCGGTGAGCATGGATCTTTACGAAGGTGAAGTCTTTGGCCTGTTGGGTCAGAGTGGATCGGGCAAAACCACGCTCGCCCGGCTCCTGCTGCGGCTGCTGGAACCAACAAGCGGCACCATCCACTTCGAGGGCCGTGACATCCTGGCGATGGATGAGCCAGCGCTCAAGCAACACCTCCGCCGCAAGGCGCACATGATCTTTCAGCATCCCGACGCCGCGCTCAACCCGGCCTTCACCGTCCGGCGTATTCTGGATCAAGCCCTCCGCACGCATACCAGCCTTGCTCAAACAGAGCGCCTCGAACAGGGACTCGCGCTGCTGCAAGAAGTCGGCCTTTCGCCTGCCCACCGCGACAAATACCCCCATGAACTCAGCAGTGGTGAAAAACGGCGCATCAGCATCGGGCGTGCCCTGGCGACAAACCCGCACCTGCTCATCGCCGACGAGCCGGTGTCGGGCCTGGATGTGACCCTACAACGCCGGATCATGGATCTGCTGCTCCGGCTCCGCGAAGAGCGAGGGCTTACGCTGATGCTCATCGCGCACAATGTCAACCTCGTCCATGCCGCCTGCGACCGCCTCGGCGTGATGCAAGCGGGCCGCCTCGTCGAGACAGGTCCTCGCGATGCGATGACACCTGCGACCTGCCAGCACCCGCACACCCGTGCGCTGTTCGACGCCCGGCTCTCTGCTAATGGATGGTAGAGGATAGAGAGACCATAGCGCCCACGCTACTCTCCTCAATCAACTTTCTGTAAGAGGAAAGCCAGGGAAGTAACGGGCGGCGTGGCAATCTTGCTTTCGGCCCCGCCCGGCTGCACGCTGATGGTCGTCACCCCGCCCAGGTAGCCGGTGCGATAGACTTCAACGGTGTGTGCTCCCGGCCCCAGCGCATAAGGCTGCTGCAATGGCGTGTGGCGACCCGTCGCCTGGTTATCGACGAAGAGTTCGGCTTCATATGCGGTGCCGTCCTCGGCGGTGGTCTGCACCCGGAGGTAGGCCTCGAAATAGCAAATGACCTCCTTGCGTTGCCCCACCGCCACCTCAACCACAGCATCCTGGCTGCCATAGACCGGATGCGTACACTGCACCTGCTGCGCCCCAGGGGATACAGCGATGGACACGCTGTCGGCTCCTATGGCCTCGCCTGCCAGATATAACTCACCGTAAGGAAAAGCTTGCAGGACCATGCGGGCCTGGTTCCGATTCACGAAGGGCAACACCTGCTCGTAGACACCAGTGATTAAAGCCAGTGAATCGGTCTGGGCAACGGCCACGACCGCGGGCAATGCTGGTGGGCTGAACGCATCACGCAAGGCCCACCAGCCTATGATCAACGTCGCCGCCAACAACACAAACAGGGCCGCATACCCCAGCGGGGTACGGACGCGCTGCCAGAACGTTGGGCGGTTCTCCACGGACGGAAAGACAGGCTCCAGGGCAGGCACTCGTGCCTCGAACGCCTCCAGCGCTCCCCGAAAGGCAGCAGCTGATGGGAAGCGATCTGCCGGATCTTGCGCCAGCGCCCGCATGACGATAGCAGACAACTCGTCAGGGACGCCCGGCGCAACCCGCGTCAGCGGAGGGATTTCGTCCTCAATGATGGCCCGAAGCACCAGATACGCCGCCTCATCTTCCTCGAATACCGGCCGGCCAGCCAGCGCTTCGTACAACATCGCCCCGACCGCGAAGAGATCACTTCGCGCATCGACGACCTCACGGCTGCGTACATGCTCCGGCGACAGATAACGCACCGCCTCTATCGATGGAGCATAGTCAACAAGATCTTCTCCATGCTGGTTTTTGGTCAAACCAAAACCCGCAACCTTGACCTGCCCCTCGCGGCTGATGAGCATGTTCGATGGTCGCAGATCCCGATGTGTAATGCCTTTCTCATGCGCGTAGGCCAGGCCGTCCAGCATCTGCTTAAACAGGGGAAGCGCCTGCTTGTAACGAAGAGGCGCACTGTGCCGAATCACATCGGCGAGGGTCACCCCATCCACGTAGTCCATCACGAGGAACGGGTTGGGGCGCTGTTCAAAAAACCAGAAGATCGTCAGAATGTGGGGGTGGTCCAGCCGGGCCAGATCTTTCGCGGCCTGGGAAAAAGGTGCCATGAACCGGGGATCTGCTGCCAGAGCGGCGCGCACCACCTGCACCGTGCGCATTTCATCCAGTTTGGTATCGTACGCCTTGTAGCAGACACCAATCTCCCCCTCGCTCACGGGCTCCAGCATGCGGTAATGCTTGGTATCTCTCTCCATCACGTTCATAGCCGCATGCGTCTGGTGTTGCTTGTGCAACGATTACAGTGGATACCCTGCCCAGACCCCATGTACACACCGGGGGGGGTGAAACGGAAGTCAATATACAATATCTGCGGCATCTCTCGCGCCTGCATATCGGCTCCTCGTTCCTAAATTTCGACGGATAGGGCT
>DATGCC010000063.1:0-7255 GCA_035312345.1 Rhodothermales bacterium | reverse complement strand
CGCCTGTTCCGCGAGTTGCGTGGGAAGCGGCGTGGTGGTACCCGTGTCCATAGGCGGTGTCGGCGGTGGCGTGGTCACCGCGGTCGTAGCAGGAGCAGACGACTGGTCCTTGCTGATGGCCGTGATAAGAAACAGCACCACCACCAGCAGCACCCCGGCTCCCACGATGATGCCGACCTGCCGCGTCACCGCCTGACGCTCGGCATCCGCCGCGTCGGGATCGGTGGGTCCGGTAGCCACGGTCGTTTCAGGAGGTTCGAGAGCCGCCTGCCTGACCGCAACGGTCTGGGGCTGCGAAGAAGTCTGCCGCGGCGTTTCCGGTGCAAGGGGGATGTCCTGGATTCGGGTGCCACACATGCTGCAATACCGGGCCCCGATCGGGTTGCGCCAGCCACACTGGTTGCAGTACACCCCACTCGGCGTCGCCGGGCGATCCGCTGCAATAGATCGTGAGGCAATGTCCGGTTCGGCAGCGGCTGCTTCGGCAGCAGCTTCGATCTCCACCGGCACGGGCGGCTCCGCTACCATAGTCGTCGCTTCTTCATCGACCGGACGACCGCACAAATCACAGATCTCGGCGTCCTCGGCGAGGCGAGCACCGCATTCTGAGCACACCTGGACTGACTCCTTCGACATGGGTTTTCGTTGTTACACAAACAGATACGTTAAATCTCGCTGGCGAGGCCCGACTCCACTGCATCTCGAAAATCGCGGGCGGGCTTGAAGTGGGGCACGAAGCGCTCCGGGATGTCGATCTTTTCTTTCGTCTTCGGGTTGCGGGCAACGCGGGCCGCCCGGTGCTTCGGGCGAAACGAACCGAAGCCGCGCAGTTCCACGCTCTCCCCGTCAATGACGGCGTTCATCACGAGGGTGATAAAACCATTCACCACAGCCTCGGTCTCAATCTTCGTCAACCCAGTGCCCTGGGCAATCTGGTCAATGATTTCCGCTTTGGTCACGGCGTTTGGGGGATTGGGTGAGAAAGCCAGTTTTCAGGGACCGATGCAGCTTAACGCGACCCCTGCCCTCTTGATTCATAAGGTTCGGTAAAGATAAGAACCCACGAGGTTATCATTATCTTCCTTTGAGTATGTTTCATGGGGCCTGATATAGCATGTCGGCGGCTAATTCGCGCTTTTCCAGGCCGGGTCCTTCTACAAAAAGGGTTAAGTCATAGTCAGCTCTGCGCTGGAAATATTGGAGCGTTATAGAATGCCGCCCCTGTTCGAGTGTTACACGACCCTGTTTCTCCATCAAACCGTGTATGCCATCGTTATCAATGACCTCTTGATCATCGATATAGAGGCGTGAACCATCATCAGATTGAAGATAAAACGTATAGCGGCCAGGCTGGGGGACATCTATCTCACCCTCAAAGAGCAAACCACAATTTTCCTTTTGCTCACACAGGTGATCTGGATCAAAACGCAAGGCCGCGCCTTCCTTCTCCGCGGTCAGTCTCTCAAAATCGGGCAATTGCCACCAATCTCCTTCATAGTATTTGTAGCCCAATCCGTTGGTCCGAGCATCAACTGTGACGAAGGTTGCAACTGCTGTCTTGCCAGGTTTAGCACCTGATCGAAAAGCCCGCGCCTGGAGGATGACATCTCCCTGAATCTGAAATGGTGCTTCATAGCGTATTGCATTCTCGTCGGGCAAACTCCCATCCAGTGTATAATACACCTCCTCGTCTGCCCCGGCTTCAAGGTACACCCTGTCCTTTTGCTCGATAACGATGCGATCCCCCTGTGCTCCCTCGCCTGTACGGATGACAGGCGTAGATGCCACCGGGACGGATTCGCCCTCTATGCGAAACACCCAAGCGTGCTTCACAGGACGACGGGTAGGATCCTGCCAGAGGGAGGGTATATCAATCAGTACGTCGCCTTGCTCATTCAGCTGCCAATCCAGGGGAGCATCGAAACCCAATAGCTTGATTGGTTTTCCTGGCGTGGGCTTTACCTGATGCAAGAGGAGGTGCTCACCCGGCCAGGTCAGACTGATGGCGTAGATAACTTCCTCATCTTTGGATTGTGTATACCGGATGTTTTCACCTTCCTGATAGGCAGCCACCGAACGACTTCCATAAAGGGCTTCTCCATGCACACGCATCCATGCGCCCATCTCTGCCAAGCGAGCCAGACTGGGCTGTGGAATGTTTCCTTCCGCCGTAGGACCCACATTGAGCAAATAGTTACCTCCTTTAGCTACAATGTCAATCAGATTGTGCAACAAAGTCTCCGCAGACTTCCAGTTGTCATCATAAGATTTGTAGCCCCAGGTATCATTCATGGTCATGCAGGATTCCCAGTCGAATGTGGACCGGGTATCCAGAATCTGCTGTTCGGGTGTTCCAAAATCGCCGACATAGTTCCCGCCATCCTTGCTCATACCTTGCATACCATCCCGTCCTTTACCGATGCGGTTGTTGATGAGGAGATCCGGCTTGAGGTTACGCAGGTAATTGTACAGGTCTCTTCCCTGCTGCTCGGTCCACTCGTCAATCCACTCTCCATCGAACCACAGGATGGCCGGGTCGTATTGCTCCACCAGTTCCGTCAGTTGGGGTTTTACATAATCCTCCCTGTAGGTTGCGAAATCATCGCCCTGCGCGTCCGGGTGGTGCCAGTCGAGGATGGAGTAGTAAAAACCCAACGGCATATCGTGCTTCTGGCAGGCCTCCGCCAGTTCGCGCAAGGCATCCCGATTGAACGGGGTGAAGTCGGCAAAATCATAGGTCGTCGTGGGCGAATTCCACAAGCTAAAGCCATCATGATGCTTGGCGGTAATGACGATGTATTTCATCCCGGCGTCTTTGGCAGCACGCACCCACGCTTCTGCATCAAACTGCACCGGGTTGAAGCGACGGGCAAATTCCTCATAAACAGGAATGGACACCGCTGCGTCATGCATGATCCACTCGCCGAGGCCAGGCACCCGCTCTCCCTGATAGATCCCGGCAGGAACCGCATAGGGGCCCCAGTGAATAAACATCCCGAAGCGTGCATCCCGCCACCAGGCCATACGCTCGTCTATCTCGGCGGTGGATTCATTCAAATAATTCCGAGAGGTCGCGTTTTCGCTCGTGCAACCGCTCCCACACAGTGCAATACCGACCAGAAGGCACATCAAGAAGCAACCAGGAATGGCCAATTTCATCAGCGTGTAATGCAGTAGGTAATGAAGCGTCCAAGAAACGCAACGAACAATGGCTTAGCGTCGTAGTTTCCTGCGTTTTGCACTGTTCGATTCAGGATAGCGCATTATACTGTTCGCTATCCCCAGGTTCGTGCTATTTCTATCCACTACCACCCACCGTCTCGATGCGCACTTCGCTCCTATTCGCTTGCTGCACGCTTCTTTTCATACATACGGCCCTGGGCCAAGGCTCGCCGCGCTGGCAACAGCACGTCCGCTACGAGATGGACATCGCGATGGATGTGGACCGCCACCAGATGCAGGGCACGCAGCGGCTGACATATGTCAACAACTCGCCCGACACGCTCCACCACGTCTATTACCACCTCTATTTCAACGCGTTCAACCCGAACTCAATGATGGCCGAGCGCAACCGCGAACTGCCCGACCCGGACGGACGCATCGTGCCGCGCATCTTCGAGTTGGGACCGGACGAGATAGGCTACCATGAGATCGACGCGCTGACGCAAGACGGCGAAGCGGTGTCGTTCGAGATCACCGACACCGTCGTGCGCGTGACGCTCGCTGAGCCGATCCTACCGGGCGACTCTGCCGTGTTCGATATGCAGTTCCACTCGCAGGTCCCGCTCCAGACGCGCCGCAGCGGGCGCGACAGCCGTGAAGGCATCGACTTTTCGATGACGCAGTGGTATCCCAAGATGGCAGCCTATGACAGCCGGGGCTGGCACGCCGTGCCCTACGTAGGGCGCGAGTTCTACGCACCGTTCGGGACGTTCGATGTCAACATTACGCTTCCGGCGAACTATGTCATCGGCAGCACGGGGGTCCTGCAAAACCCAGACGAGATCGGCCATGGCTACGAGACCGATCCCAACACCACTTACACCTACGATCCAGCAACCACTAAGACGTGGCGATTCCGCGCCGAGAACGTCCACGACTTTGCCTGGGCCGCTGACCCCGATTACATCCACGAGCAGATTCAGGGCGACAACGGCACCGTTTACCACCTACTCTATCAACCCGATGTCGCCGAGTCATGGCAGCAAATGGACGAGTTGACCCCTGCTGTCATCCAGGCGCTGAGTGATGTCGGAGGACCCTACCCATGGCCGCAGTTCACCGTGGCGCAGGGTGGCGACGGTGGCATGGAATATCCGATGATCACGCTCATCACCGGGCGACGCTCACCGGGATCCGTGCTCGGCGTGACGGCGCACGAGGCGGCACACATGTGGTATTACGGCGTGCTCGGCTTCAACGAGACGGATTACGCCTGGATGGACGAAGGTTTCGCTACCTACAGCAGCGGACGGGCGATGGCACAGGTGCTGGGCCGCCCTACCCCCAGTTTTCAGGGCAGCGCCTTCTCCATCGTCAACCTGCAAAAATTTGGGCTCATCGACCGCCTCAGCACGCCTGCCGACTGGTTCGAGACGAATGCAGCCTACGGCACAACCGCCTACTCCGGCGGTGCGATGATCGCCGACATGCTGGGCTATGTAATGTCGGACGAGGTGCGCGACCGCTGGCTGCATGAGCTCTTCCGCCGCTTCCAGTTCAAACACCCTAACCCGGCAGACCTGGAGAAAGTAGCTGAAGATGTAAGCGGTCTGCAACTCGACTGGTTCTTCGAGGAATTCACCAACACCACCCGCCCGCTTGATTACGCCGTGGGCGATGTCGATTCACAGGCTGGCGCTACGACCATCACGCTGCACCGCAAAGCGCCCAACGTAGTCCCCATCGACCTGCTGCTGACACTGGCGGACGGCTCGATGCAGTGGGTCAACATTCCGCTGGGTGAGATGCAGGGGCACAAACCCGTCCCAGAAAACTGGATCGTGGCGGGGCCATGGCTGTGGACATTTCCCGAATACACCCTCACGCTCGACCTGCCGCAACGCGTCGTCAAGGCTGAGATCGATCCGCTGAACCGCACGCCAGATGTCAACCGGCTCAACAACACCAACGGCCTGCCCAAACGAGCACAGTTCCTCCAGCCACCGCAGCCGTCGTGGTCAAATTACGGCATCGGCTATCGCCCCCTGCTACAGTATTCCGACAACTTCGGTTTTGGCGTTGGCTTCCAGGTACGCGGCAGCTATATCTTCGGCGAGCACCAGACCCGCGCGATGGTGAAACTGTGGCCCGAAGTGCTGGCTGACGATGGTCCAAGCCTCGGCCTGGATCAGGCAACGGATCTCTCCGCCTTCGATGGCATCGACTACGAGTTTAGCTACGCGAACACAGTGCCGCTATTCGGGCAGGGAGCATCAGCAGGATTGACCATGCAGAAACACCATGGTCTGCTGGAAAATACGCTCTCTTTCAACAAAACCTTAAGCAGCTATGGCGACGAGGTCAACCGCCGCTTTACAGTAGACCTGATTCATCAGTACAATCCCAGCGACCGGGCCTTTGGTGCAGGTCGCCTTGGCCTAGCTCTATCTGTTAGTAACGGCAATCCCTTTATGCAAGAGCACATGGCGTCGGCTCGGCTCGGCTACGAAGCCACCCACGACAGCGACCGCATCGCGCTCACAGCAGAGGCTGGTGGATCACTCAGGGATGGCAGCGGTGCAAGTGCCAACCGCGTAGTGCTGGAAGCGGACAAAGCGATGCCTCTAGCCTCACGCTTGCAGGGCATGGCCCGGCTGAAAGCAGGCGCAGGCTCAAATCAACTCGCGTTCTTCAAACAATTCCGTATGGGTACGACGTCCGTCGAAGATGCCTGGCGCAACGATGCGTACCGCTCGCTGGCTTCTGTAATTGATGATCCCCTCGTGGAGGATACTTTCGTCGCGGTGGAAGGAGTTGGCCCCGTGGCATACCTTACCCAAGTAGCCAACCCCATCGGATCGAAGGTGCTGGCAGGCAGCCTCTCGCTCATCTATACCCCGGCAAGGCGCAGTGCCTGGCTATCGCCCCTGTCGCTCGAAATTTTCTCCGGCATCGGTGCCATCTGGGATCCGGGTAGCTCTGAGCAGTTTATTGGCTACGAGGAAGGCGACATCCTTGCTGACGCAGGCTTCGGCCTCGCCTACGATGTCTCGCAGGTGCGGGCCTTGCGGCGATGGACGGGGCAATCGGATGTGCTATCGGGCCTGAACCTCGTCGCCAAATTCCCGATTTATGCCAACGAGCCGGATTTCACAGAAGAGTACAAGAGCGAACTTGGTTTCCGCTGGTTCGTCGGCATCTCGACGCGGTGAGCGCGATGCCGGAAGAGCAAGATCTATCGCGAGATGTCCTGCAAGCCTTCGCCACCTCGTTTGGTGTGGATCCGGAGGAGGCGCTCGTCGAAACCAACCGGTTGACACTGAACGACGTGCGCCGCTTTCTCATCCCACGCATCACGCACCTCCTCGACCGCAACCCACCACTGCTGATGCACATCCTCTACCGCGTGGATGTCGCCGAGAGCGACGTAAAGCACATCTTCGCCGAAAGCCAGACCGACGCTATCCCCGCCGACCTCGCCGACCTGCTCATCGAACGGCAACTGCAAAAACTCCGCTTTCGCCAAGGCTGAGGCAATTTTGTTTGGACGGACACACAGGTCCGTCCCTACGGATGCCGGGGTTGAAGTATTGTGCCTCCCTACCCGTTTCCCTCCTCGCCCTTTACTTCGTTAGTCGCTTCGCTCGTTTCCTCTTCCCTAAACACTTTCCTATCTTCCCCATTCGAAAATCGCAAATCCCAAATCGCAAATCCGCATGGCCGACCGTTTTCTTGATCCCCGCAGCGAATGGATCTTGCGGCACACCATCATCCCGTTTATCAAAGCTTTGTGGCGACCCACGCTCGTGGACAACGGCTGTTTTCCCGAAGGCCCTTGCTTCATCTACGGTAACCACTCGAACAATCTCGACCCGTTTATCCTGAATGTGTTCACGCGCAACGGCGACCCGACGAGCGGCGTGATGACGCAGGAATATCTGAAAAAGGGAGCTATAGGCTGGCTGATGCGCGGCATTGGGCTACTGGGTACACGAAAGCAGGTGCCCGAACCCCACCTGATCAAAAAAATCTACCAGCGGCTTGATGCAGGACGGGCGGTGGTGATTTACCCGGAAGGGGGTCGCCGATGGGA
>DATGCC010000062.1:0-13793 GCA_035312345.1 Rhodothermales bacterium | reverse complement strand
TGCGGCTTTCGGTAGCGACGAGCACTTTTGAGGTGAAGCTTCCTTTCTCGGCTATTACAACCGTGAGGTCGGATGGTGCTTCGATGTCGAGCGCGAAGCGGCCTTCTGCATTGGTAGTGGCTTCTCCCGAAAGGGATTGCAAGGAACCATCGCTCTGGACGGTTGCTGCCGTTACCACGGCTCCTTCAATAGCGGCGGCTGTTTTGCCAAAGCCGCTGTCATCGGTGACCTCGCCTTCGATGGTAACCCTGGCATCGCCGTTAGCATCTAGTCCATCACTGTCGCAGCCGGTGAAGACCAGCAGGGCAAGAACGAGGGGGAGCAAAGCGCAGAAACGCTTTGGCAGAGGTACAAAAGAAATGGGCATAGCTGCACGTCGATTGGTGTATTGGATCGTCAAGCGGTAATCGCATACCGTTTGCGCAACCCAACAAGACCGCCTATGCCTTGATCCGCGCCGCGTGTAAGAGGGAGTCCAATAGTTGTGTCGGTGTTTGTCCTACAAGAGCGGATAAGAGAAACGACGGCGCATATCCCAGCTCCATTCACACCATTGTTACTGTATTGGGAGACAAATCATGCAGGCACAAAGAGCAACGCGTTTGCTGTGTGTATTTTGTGATAAAGTCTTACTAAGCAAAACTTAGCGCGATGAGATGGATGTATTGACCGGATCACGCTTTTTAAACCCGATGAGTACCTATGACTATGCGTTCCCTCTACAAACTCTCAGCCCTATTGCTGGCCTTCATGCTTCTTTAGACCGGCTGTGATTCAACCGAAGATGAGCCGGATGTGTTAGGCACCTACGAAACGGAAAGCTTCATGGCGGTAATCGACGGTGAAAACGTTGACGTGCTCGCCGAAGGCGGGTTCGTCGAGATGACCCTGCGGGCCGACATGACCGTTGATGGACGACTCTTTGTTCCTGAGCCTATTTCGGGAGATGAAGGGTTTGACACAGATGTCGATCTGGAAGGCACCTATTCGATTTCTGGAAATGAAGTAACCTTCGACCAGATGAAGACACCTTTGTCCGAGATGTCATCTGGCGCTACGAAAATGATCGATTAAGCACTGAATTCGGCGAAGCATCGATTGTCCTTCGTAAAGAATAGCCGTCCGACGAGTGCAGAAAATGAAGCGGGCCTTCTCCCTATCCTGAGAGAAGGCCCGCTTTGTATTTGTGGAGGTCGATGTTGTTTTACTTCAGCAGCAGCATCCGCCGGGTTTCGGAGAACGTACCTGCCGTGATCCGATAGAGATACACCCCACTCGGCAAGCCGCTGCCCTCGAACGTGGTCTCGTAATGACCCGCCACCTGTCCTTCATTCACCAGCACCGCGACCTCCCGGCCCAGCGCATCGTAGACGGCGAGGCGGACGTGGGCCGTCGTGGGCACTGCGTAGCTGATGCGGGTTTCTGGATTGAAGGGGTTGGGATAGTTGGCCTCTAGCGCAAAGTGCTCCGGGATGCCTACACCTACACGTTCCACAGCCGTATTGTCGGAGGTCATCGTAGTGAAGAGGCGGGCATCGGTCCAGGGACCATTGCCTGCGGCGTTAGAGCCGCGCACGCGCCAGTAATAGGTGGTGCCTTCTTCGAGGCCGCTGATTTCCTGGCTCGTCGTGGTCAGCGTGGCATCGTCAAAGACCGTGGAGCCAAACGCCTCGTTGGTTGAAACCTGAAGCTGGTACTGGTCCGATGTCGATTCTTCCTGCCAGGATAGCATCAGCGTGGTAGGTTGGTTGACGGCTCCGTTATCGGGAGCATCCAGCGTGATGAGGCCGGGGGCCGACAGGCTGGTCTCGGTAGTGAAGCTCGGATCGTCAGACCACGGACCTTTGCCATTGGCGTTGACGCCACGTACCCGCCAGAAGTAGGTGGTGCCTTCATCCAGCCCCGTGACGTCGAAGGAGGGGCCGGTGATACCTGTTTCATCCACAATCAGAGCACTGAAGGTCGCCACGCCACGTTTGAAGGTCTCATCCGTCGCCACTTGCAAATCGTAGCTATCGGCGTCGGTCATGGTATCCCAGGACATGGTTGGGCTGGTGGATACATCGGTCGCATTATCGCCCGGTATCAGACCGGTTGGAGCCGACTGCGGTGGGTTGTTATTGCCGCCACCACCCATGTCCGCATCGGTTTCATAATCAGCCGTGTAGACATCACTGAAGGGCGTGCTGACCTTGGCCGCATTGGCGATCCCCCGGAAGTCTTCGTCGAACCAGGAATAGAGCGTTTGCGTGGTCGAAAACCCGGAAACCGTAGCTGTGATTTCCATCTTAACCCGTAATACATTGAACGTGCCGCTCGGCAAGATGAGGGTGCCATAGGCATCTATCGTATTGGTGCGTGTCTCCTGTGCCGTAAACGTTGTGCCGCCCTGCGTGGTCGTTGTGGTGGCGTTGGTCGTCCAAGTGGTGTTGTACGTCAGCGGCAGGGGGGTAAAAAGAATGGGTGGGCTGGTGCTCGTACGCGTTTCTGTGCCATCAGTGCGGGTGGTGGCTCCGATATAATAGATGCCATCATTTCTGAACTCCTGATAGGAAACGCCGGTGTTATTGGAGTTTTTGTCGTCGTTCACGACCACCAGATCCGCTGTGTTGTATAGAGCCTCGTTGCCGCCGAGGGCACCGGCAGGAGGGCTGTCGTAGGTCGCCACCGTTTGCTCCGTGCCGTCATCGAAGGTGAGGCCGGTAAAGTCCCACGTCTGATTGGCCCCACTTTTGTTGATGAGGGCCTGGATCTGGTTTTCAGGGCCGTTGGCCCGAAGGGTGATAATCTCTTGCGAGGTGCCGATCTGGGCCTGGATTTGAGCTGCGGTAAGCGTGATCTGTGCCCGGACGGGTACTACAAACAGGCTCAGCAGAATGATGGTAGCCAGATATTTCATGATATCAGAGGTCGAAGGTGAAGGGCAAAAAGAGAAGAGTCTACTGGGCAAACGTGAGGTTGAATTGTCCATCTGTGACCTGCACTGAGGTGCCGTCGTCGTTGCGGGCGGTGAAGCTGAACGTGCCCGCTACCCCATTTTCGGTTTGTTCTGTTATTTCGATGGAGCCATCACCTGACTCGGAGGCGAGGTAGCCTTTGCCCTGTCCGGTCCCGTTGGAGACGCCGACCTGCCCGACGTTGCCTTGCCCGAAACGGTACATACCTTCACCATTGAAGGGAAGCAGCGTAAAGTTGAAGGACGACAGCGTTTGCGAGGCTGCAATGATGGTCAGTTGAGGCTGGCCGCCGACGCCCGACGCGACGTAAACCGCTGAGGCCGACAGGGCCTGGAAATCGCTCCCATCGATCTTGGCGACAAAGGTGCCAGGATCAACGGAGCCGCCGTCGTCACCACCGGAGTCGCAGCCGACGAGGAGGAGCAGCGCAATACAGAAGAGCGAAAGAAAAGAGAGGCGTTTCATGGCGAGAGAAGGTATTTTGCGGTGAGGAAGCCACACTTTGTTGATGAAAAGTAGCCTCGGCTCCGTGCGCTCTGCCATACCCGGATCGCGGTATAATGAAAGGACGATGGACAAAGGGCGAATGACGAAGAAGAAGTTTTGTGTTCGTCAATCGTCCTCAGGAAATTACCGCAACAGGTGGTTCTCCAGGGCCACCCGCACGGCGGCTGCGCGCGAATGAACGTGCAGCTTTTTGTAGATATTTTTGATATGCGTCCGCACGGTATGCGGGCTGATGTGTAGGGTATCTGCAAGCACGTCTTCGGTGTCGTCGCGGACGATGCCTTCGAGAATGTCAAACTCGCGGGGTGTCAGGTCGAAGGCGTCGGCGGGTTGCTTGGCCGGTGTTTGTTCTTCGCGAACGAAGCGAAGCAGCTTGCGGGCCACCGGGGCCGACATGGGCGCGCCGCCCTGCAAAAGGTCCAGAATAGCGCCGACAATAGTGCCTGTATCGGTGTCTTTGAGCAAATACCCCGCTGCGCCTGCCTGTATCGACTGGAAGATTTTGTCCTCATCTTCGAAGACGGTTAGCATAATCACCTCCAGGTCCGGATAGCGCTCGCGGGCCAGTGCCGTCGTGTCGATGCCGGATATTTGGGGCAACTCGATATCCATGAGCACGACGCGCGGGTGGCGGTCGGCGGGGAGCCGTTCCAGGTCCCCCAGAAAGTCCTCCCCGCTGCCCGCCGTCAAGGTCAACTCAACATCACGAAAAAACCCCAGCCGCTCGATGAAACGGCGGCGCAGGGTATCGTTGTCTTCAACAAGCGCGATGGGGATAGGCATAATGGCGAGAGGCTAAACGTGTGCCCAAAAGAAGCGACAGCCCTTCGGGATGCAATACCCGGATGAGGGGATATAGTGAAACGTGAGAGGAAAATGTATCAGCGAAGCACCCTCACGTTTCACGTTTTACGTTTCACATCTCACACCGGCACCGAGACCTGCACCGTTGTTCCAGCTTCCGCATCCGGCGTGAGCGTGACGCGGCCACCGAGTTCCTGGGCACGGCGTTCCATGTTGCGCAGGCCATTGCCATGCAGGACGGTTGCGGCGTCTCCGTTGGTAAGGAAACGCCCATCATCGTGGATTTCGAGGGTGAAACCGTCAGCGTCGTTGGCGTGGAGGGCGATGGTCAGGTTGTCGGCATCGGCGTGTTTGAGCGCATTGTTGATGCCCTCCTGCGCGATGCGGTACAGGTTGAGGGCTTGCACGGGCGTGAGCAGTCGGTCCATGGTGCCTTCCTCCACGAAGTGGAGCGCCGGACGGACGCGGTGGCGGACGCGGCGGCGGGCGAAGTCGCTCACCTGCGCTATGAAGTCGCTTACCGTCACTGCGTTCTGGTTCAGCGCCCAGATCGTCTCCCGAAGCTGGGTCATCGTCAGGCGGGCGTCTTCGTCGAGGGAGGCGAGGTAGGTTTTCGTGCGCGCCGGCTCGTCGGCTTTTTCCGAAAGCTTAATGAGTTCAGCCAGCGAGATGATGTTGGAAAGCTGCGCGCCGACGTGGTCGTGCAGGTCCCGCGAGATGCGCTCGCGCTCGTCCTGAATCTTGCGGGTGAGTTCGAGAGCCTGTACTTGCCGCCGCAGCTTGCGCGTGGAGACGTAGCGTACTACCCCGACGACTCCGCCCAGTACCAGCAGCAGCAGCACCGCCCGAAACCAGCCCGTCATCCAGAACGGCGGCACGATGGTTAAGGGGAGGGCGAGTGTGGCTTCGCTCCAGTGCCCGTCGCTGTTGGTGCCGCGCACATGCAGCGTGTAGTCGCCCGGCGGCAGGTTGGGGTAGGAGGCAAAGCGGCGGCTGCCGCTCTCCACCCAGTCTGCGTCGATGCCATCGAGGCGGTAGGCATACTGGTTTTTCGACGGAAACGTGTAATCGAGCGCGGCAAACTCGAAGGCGAGGAAGTTTTCCTGGTAAGGCAGCCGGATCGCGTCAAGCCCAGGCAACGTCGCCGCAGGCCGCTTTTCTTCATTGTTGACCTGCAACGACGTGAGCACGACAGGCGGCGCATACGTCCCTGCCTGGATGCTATCGGGGTGGAAAATATTAAAGCCGTTTATGCCACCAAAGGCGAATTCGCCCGATGCCAGCTGCAATGCAGCACCGCCGTTAAACTCGTTGCTCTGTAAGCCATCGCGCACATCAAAGTTGGCAAAGGTTTCCTCGTCTGGATCGAAGCGAGAAAGTCCCTTGTTGGTACTCAGCCAGAGCCGCCCGTAGTCGTCCTCAAGGATGCCATAGACGATGTCATTGGGCAGCCCATTGGCTTCGGTGTAGCGCGTGAAGTGGCCCGTGGCGGTGTCGTATTTGTTGAGTCCGCCGCCGTAAGTGCCGATCCAGAGTGTCCCCCGGCTGTCGCGGTAGAACGTGGTGGCATTGTTCTGGCTCAGGGCGGTGGGGTCGCTCGGGTTCGGCTCGTGGTGCGTGAGTGTGCCCGTCGCCGGGTCATACACATCGATGCCGAAACCCCAGGCACTGATCCAGATGCGCCCGTCTGGGGCCTCGTGCATCGCGTAGGTGTTGAGGCCGCTGAGCGGCGTCGCTGCATCTAGCATCTCTGTCAGACAGGTGAAGCTTTCCGTCGCCGGATCAAACCGACAGGGACCTGCGCCAAAAGTACCCACCCACAGGTTGCCCGCACGGGTTTCGAGAAATGCCGAAACCTGATTGGAGCCAAGGCTGGCTGGCTTATTGGGATCGTGCTGGTAGACGACAAAGGTACCCGACTCCGCCTGATAGCGATGCAGCCCGCCACCCCAGGAGGCTACCCACACGGTTCCGTTGCTATCTACATATACGCGCCGTGATGCATTGTTTTGCAGACTGCCGGGACGCCCCGGGTGAGTTGTGAAGCGTTGGAACGTCTGCGTCTTTCTATCGAATCGGTTGATGCCGCCCGTGTAGGTGGCAATCCAGAGCGCGCCAGATGGCTCCTCGACGAAGTTCATCACGTCGTTCTGGGTGAGGCTGTTCGGGTCTTCGGGATGATGGCGATAGACGGCAAACGGCGTGCGGCGCAGCTTGTTGAGGCCGCTGCCCCAGGTCCCGATCCAGAGCAACCCGCTCGTATCCTCGAAGAGCACGCGGAGGTTGTCTGTGCTGAGGCTCTTGGGGTTGGCGGTATCGTGGCGGTAGGTGGTGAAGTGCCTGCTCTTGGGATCCAACGCATTGAGGCCGTCTCCCGTAGCGATCCACAAAAGCCCCTGCCGATCCAGCAATAGATCCGCCACGGCATTGTTACTCAAGCTGTTGGCCTTTGCAGCATGACGATAATGGGTGAAGGTGGACGTTGCCGGATCGAGGTGATCCAGCCCGCCCTGCCCGGTGCCGACCCAGAGGGTCCCATCTGCTGCTGTCAGCAAAGTAGTGACTTCGTCGTCGCTCAGGCTGTTGGGATTCGCCGGGTCGTGGCGATAGCGGGTAAAGGTGGACGTTGCCGGGTCGAAGTGATTCAGCCCGGCCAGACCGAGGCCGATCCACAATGAGCCATCGGGAGCGTGTGCGATGCTCCGCACTTCATTGTGACCCAGACTGTTGGGGTCGTCGGGGTCGTGCTGGTAGTGGGTGAAGGTGCCCGTTGCCGGTTCGAAATGGCTTAGCCCGCCGCTCTCTGTACCCATCCAGAAGGTGCCGTCTTCACGAGGGAGGAGGGTGAGCACACGGTCGTCGCTCAGGCTGTTGGCGTCGTCGGGATCGTGCCAGAAGTGCGAAAACGTGCCTGTTTCCGGGTCGAAGCGGTTGAGGCCACCGCCGTAGGTACCAATCCAGAGGAACCCCTGCTCATCTTCCAGTAGCGCGTGGATGAACGAATGGGAGAGGCTCGTCGAGTCGGTCTGATCCTGCTTGTAGACGAGGATGTCGTAGCCATCGTAGCGGTTCAGGCCGCCTTCCGTCCCGATCCACAGAAACCCGTGCCGGTCCTGCAACATGGCAGTGACGATGGTCTGCGAGAGCCCGTCATCCACCGAGAGCCGGTCGAAAAACACAGGCCGCTCCTGACCGACAGCACAGGTCGTAAACAGACCCGCCAGCAGCCATCCGAACAACCCTATTATGATGTGCCTACAGCGCGAGGGGGCCAACTGTCCGCTCATACCAACAGAGGGAAACGATTACATACAGACAGGGAGCCGTATGGTACGAGCCAGCAAGGGTCTAATGCAAGATGTAGGCGTCCGAAGTAAAAGGCTTTGCTCTGCTCGCAAGGATTATTATTGCGAGTCGCCGGGCTCGAAAATAGGTCGAGAGGCGGTCAGTGTGTTTACATAATATCGTCCGCTGTAGGCTGGGTTTTCATCATCTACGACGATGCCGTCGCCCTGCTCGGCATTACCCTTGAGTTGCTGGACGCCACAATCAGAGGCCTGGCTGCCGAAGCAGACCCAGGCTTCGCCACCGGTGTAGGCTACATCGAGGGCATAAATCGGATGATTGAAAAGGGTCCGCAGCAGCAGGTAGCCCATCGGTTCATACGCAGCATTCCACTGCGTGCCGACGGTGAGCCGGTTGTGGATATTTCCAGTCAGCGTTATGAAGACATCGGAAGGGGCCTCCTGGATGGCATTATAAAGGCGGGTGGCCATCACGGAATCTCGATTGACGGTGGCAGCAGCATCTAGGTAGAGCACGTTCAGTGGTGCACCGTAGGTGCGTGTAAAACGAAAGCCTTCTATCAATCTGAGCATGACTGCACTGGATCGACCATCCTGCGCGGGGCGGTGCCAGAAATCCCCGGCTACCAGATGGGCAACGGCAGCCGAATCGCCCTCGGAGGCCAGATACGCCTCCAATCGGGGCGTCTCGGCGTCCGGGATTTCGAGGCCCACAGTGACGGCAAGGTCCTGTTCGAGGGCGAGGCAAACCAGATCGCGAAGGAAGAGCGGGCTTTCTTGGGTGCCATGCATTTCGCCCAGGAGTATCACGGCTCCGGGCTGAAGCAAGGGAGCGCTGTTCTTAATGGTCGACGGACAGGACGATTCCCTGGCATTCGGGGGCTGCGTGCCTGCGAGGATGAAAGCAAGGAAGAGGAGTACTGTGACACCCAGTTTCATAAGAGCACCTCTTTATTTTCGATCCACCCTCAACCAGTTACTAGATGTTCATCGGCTCGCCGATGGCAGCGCGGGTGGCTTCCATCACGGTCTCCGAAAGTGTTGGGTGCGGATGGATGGCTTCGATGATTTCGTGGTAGGTGGTTTCCAATTCGCGGGCGGTGACGGCTTCGGCGATCAACTCGGTGGCGTCGTGCCCGATGATGTGGCAGCCGAGGAATTCGCCATACTTTGCGTCGTAGATGACCTTGACGAACCCTTCGCTGTGTCCGGCAGCGGAGGCTTTGCCGGAGGCACTGAACGGGAATTTGCCCACTTTGAGTTCGTAGCCTGCCTCTTTAGCCTGCTCTTCGGTATAACCAACCGACGCAATCTGCGGCTGGCAGTAGGTACAGCCGGGGATGTTGTTGCGGTTCATGGGGCGTGGGGCGTGGTCCAGCTTGCCGTCGGCGTGTGCAATCGCCTCGACGCAAAGGATGCCCTCGTGGCTAGCTTTGTGCGCAAGCCACGGCGGCCCGGCGACATCGCCGATGGCGTAGATGCCTTCGACGTTCGTGCGACCAAACTCATCAATGACAATCGCGCCGCGATCCGTTTTGACACCGACCTCCTCTAGACCGAGGTTTTCGATATTGCCCGTCACGCCCACTGCCGAGAGCACCTGGTCGCAGGCGATGGTTTCTTCGCCCTTCTTGGTCTTGACCTTGACCTTCAATTCTTTGCCCTTCGTATCGACGCCCTGCACCTCCGAGGCGGTCATGGTTTTGATTCCCGCTTTCTTGAATGAGCGTTCCAACTCCTTCGACACGTCTTTGTCTTCCACCGGCACGAGGCGATCCAGCAGTTCGATGACCGTGACTTCGGTGCCCATATTGTGGTAGAAATACGCAAACTCGACGCCGATGGCACCGGCACCGCAGACCACCAACCGCTTCGGCTGCTCGGTCTGCAACATAGCTTCTTTGTACGAGACGATCTTTTTGCCATCAATGGGCAGCGGCGGAATCTCGCGGGCGCGGGCTCCGGTGGCAACGATGATGTGCTGGGCCTCCACCGTCTGCTTCTCGCCGATTTTTTCGCCGTCCATGTTTTCCGATGGCTCGACGTTGATTTTGCCGTTTCCGGCGAGGGTGCCCTGGCCGTAGATGACGTCGATCTTGTTCTTCTTCATCAGGTAACCGACGCCCTTGTTCATCTTGTTCGCCACGCCCCGGCTGCGCTCGATGACTTTCGGGAAATCAGGTTTGATGGTGCCCTCCAGCTGCAAACCAAAGTCGGCGATGTGGTTGGCATAGGACATCAACTCGGCGCTCTTCAGCAACGCCTTCGTCGGAATACAGCCAATGTTCAGGCAGACGCCGCCGAGCTTGTTGCGCTCGATGACAGCGGTTTTGAAGCCAAGTTGGGAGGCGCGGATGGCGGTTTCGTAGCCGCCGGGGCCGGTGCCGATGACGACGACATCGTAGCTTGCGTTCTGGGCCATGATCTATATCGCAATTGGGTGAAGAGACAGCGAAACGAAAGATGCCCAGAAAATACGCGCCGACCCTTCCCGGTGTCCGCCGTGACGGGAAAAGCTTCTGTGAAATATAGGGGTGAGGGAGGAGGGAAGCGCGAGGAGGGATAAGGGAAAGGTGGGGAGGGAGGAGGAAAAAAACTCAGTGTCTTCAAATGCTGTGTAACCTTTTCCTGTTTGTTCGTATATGTAGCTATTCTACATATAGCTACTCTACACACCCTGCGTATGCTTTCGAAATCCATGACTGCGGCGTCGATCAACGCCATTATCCTTTCTCTTCTGGAGCAGGGCGGTGAGAGCTACGGCTACCTCATCATCAAGAACGTGCGCGAACTCTCGGGCGGGGCCATCGACTGGCCGGCGGGGTCCCTCTATCCGGTGCTGCACCGCTTGAAGACAGAGGGACTGGTCGAGTCCTACTGGAATCAGCCCGAGGGGGAACGCCGAAGGCGCTACTACCGCATTACTGCAAAAGGCCGCCAGGCTCTCAGCGCGGAGAAAAGTCAGTGGTTCACTGTGCATAACCTCCTGATACAGTTATGGGGACCGCAACCCAGTTTGACCTAGAAGCGGCCATCGCTACCTGGTGCCGTTTTCTCGCTTCTGCATGTGCTCTTTCCAGCGATGACCTCGACGAGTTGGAAGGACACCTGCGCGATGAGATGGATGCGCTGGTGGCCGAGGGGATGCCGCAAGAAATGGCCTTTCGAGAGGCGCGGCGTCGGGTAGGCGACTACGCGACGGTGAAGGAGGCCTATGACCAACTCTACTGGCGCAAAGTGCATCACGAACGCCGATTGACGGAAGAACTCTCTATCCGACTGACCATGCTGAACAACTACCTCAAAATCGCGCTTCGCAACCTGCGTCGGCAGGCGGGCTACACGTTCCTCAACGTGACCGGACTGGCTGTAGGGATAGCCTGTTGCTTGTTGATCCTGCTTTACGTGCAAGATGAACGGGCCTTTGATCGCTATCACAAGCAAGCAGATCACATTGTCCGGGCCGTGCTGGATCTGGAGACGCCCACCGGCACCAACGCGTTGACAGCAGGCCCAGCGGCGCTGGCCCCGACCATCCTCGCAGAGATCCCAGAGGTAGAACGCGCTGTTCGATTCTATCATCCCTCCAGCGTGCCGGTCCGCTATGGCGACGAACCTTTTCAGGAAGAAGCCTTTTTCTTCGCAGACAGCAGTGTCTTCGGCATTTTTGATTTCGAGTTGATCGCGGGCAATCCCCGCACGGCGCTGGCAACGCCGTATTCGCTCGTCCTTACCGAAGAAACAGCGCACCGCTACTTTGGGGCAGACGATCCGATGGGCCAGGTGTTGACCGTCAATGACTCCCTCCAATTTGAAGTCACTGGCATCGTCGCCGACATCCCGGCGCAGTCCCATTTTCGATTCGATTTCTTAGCTTCGTTCTCTTCATGGGAGGCGCTGGTGCCGTCGCTGGTCGATACCTGGTCTCCCCACATTTACTATACGTATCTGCTCTTGTCACCGGGAACGACGGCAGAGGCTGTCGAAGCAAGACTGCCTCAACTTGTCGAGGAGAACGCCAACCTGACGCGACCGGGCTGGTCCTTCAACTTCCAGTTACAACCGCTCACGTCTATTCATCTGTACTCCCATCGCAACGACGAACTGGGATCCAACGGGCGTGTCGAAAACCTGTACCTCTTCGGGGTCATCGCCGTCTTTATTTTGCTGATAGCCTGCGTCAACTTTATGAATCTGACGACGGCGCGGGCAGGAAACCGTATGCAAGAGGTCGGCATGCGCAAGGTGCTGGGTGCTCATCGCAAGCAACTCGCCGGACAGTTTCTGGGAGAAGCGTTCTTGCTCAGCTTTGCCTCGGTGGCGTTGGCACTCGGACTGGCACTGTTGGCCCTGCCGCTGTTTAATACACTTTCTGGCAAGACAGGGGCCGTGGCAGATTTGCTGAGTGGGCCGACCTTGCTCGCACTGATCGTCATCGGGTTGGTCGTCGGATTGCTGGCGGGTACCTATCCGGCCTTTGTGCTTTCTTCGTTCCGTCCGCTCGCTGTATTCAAAGGAGGGGCACAGGTGGGTCGACAGCGCGGTGCGATCGTGCTGCGTAAGGGGCTGGTTGTCTTTCAGTTTGCAGTCTCGATCTTTCTGATCTCCGGGTCGGCCATTGTGTACTCGCAACTCGATTACATGCGCAGCCGACCACTGGGCTTTGCCCCAGAGCAGGTCGTCGTGCTCTCTGGACTCAAAGGGAGCCAACTGGATCTGTATGAAACCCTGAAAGAGGAATTGGGCCAATTAGCTGCTGTAGAAGGAGTCGCCGCCTCGAATGGTGTGCCGGGACGGCAGAATTTGGGGCTTTCCATCCAGACAGAAGGGATGGCGGAAGACGAGTGGCGGGTCATGAACGTGCTTTTCGTCGATCTGGGCTTTGCCGAAGCCTATCAGATGGACATGGTGGCGGGCCGCGATTTTGCCGAGGGCCGCGATACGGATAGCACCCGCAACTTTATCCTCAATGAAACCGCTGTTGCGAATCTGGGGTGGACGCCCCAAGAAGCGGTCGGTAAACCCTTTGCCCTGACGCGAGGCCGAGGCGAGGTTGTAGGTGTCGTGCGGGATTTCCACTACGCCGCGCTTCAGCATCGGGTGGAGCCGCTGGCTATTCGCTCTTCTCCCGTTGCTTTCGGTAGTGCCCCGCTGTATGTATCGCTTCGTATTTCCACCCAGCAGGCAAACAGGGTGCTGCCTCAGCTAGAGGCCGTCTGGAATAGCATTGTTCCGGGTCGTCCCTTCACCTTCTTCTTCCTGAATGCAGACTTCGACCGTCAGTATCGCGCAGAAGATCAGTTGTCACAACTTGTCAGCATCTTCGCGGTACTGGCTACGTTGATTGCCTGTCTGGGTCTTTTTGGCCTGGCGGCGCATACGGCAGAGCAGCGCACTAAAGAGATCGGGGTACGGAAAGTGCTCGGGGCCAGCGTGTCGGGCATCGTGGCCTTGCTATCGAAGGACTTTCTCAAGCTCGTGCTCCTGGGCTTTGCGATCGCTACGCCCATCTCGTACTTCGCGATGCATCGATGGCTGGATGACTTTGCCTACCGCGTGGAGATCGCCTGGTGGATCTTCTTGATCGTCGGGTTTGCGGCACTCATCATTGCCCTGCTGACGGTCAGCTACCAGGCCATCCGGGCTGCCACCCTCGACCCGGTGAAAGCGCTGCGCTATGAGTAGCACACCTCTCAAAACCAATGCGTGTCATTGCGAGCGACTGAAAAGAGCGCGGCAATCTCGTTGGTCGTGCTAAACGTGCGAGATTGCACCCCAGGAGTACTCGCTTCGCAGCGCTTCGTCGCTTCGCTTCTCGCAATGACAAGCTAATTTTGGGTACTTCTAGTCTGTCACGGATCCTGGTAGAAACCGCGCTTCTACATCGGTAATCTTGCCAACGCGGCGGGCGTGGCGTCCTCCTTCATAATCAGCGCCGAGAAAGGTATCGACGATGCGTTTGCACACTTCGATGCCAAGCGTACGGCTGCCGAGGGTGAGTACCTGCGCGTTGTTGTGAGCGCGGGCGTTCCAGGCGGTGAACCCGTTGTAGCAGCACGCGGCGCGGATGCCGGGCACCTTGTTGCAGACCATTGCCGAGCCGAGACCTGCTCCGTCGATCATCACCCCAAAATCCGCTTTGCCGAGCGCCACAGCACGCGCCACACCAAACGCAAAGTCGGGATAGTCGCAGCTTTTTTCGGAGTCGGTGCCTACATCC
>DATGCC010000061.1:0-2365 GCA_035312345.1 Rhodothermales bacterium | reverse complement strand
GAGAATACCGTCGCCGTTGGCATCAGCCGCCGTGATCGCTGTGGCGCTTCTCAGTTCGATAGCGGCAGTCACGGTGAACGTGCCATCGCCGTTGTTGAGGAGCAGCCGCACGGTGCCGTCGTCGCGGTGTGCTGTGGCGATGTCGATAGAGCCGTCGCCGTTGGCGTCGAGCAGCGTCAGGCCACGCACGCCGTCGTCGGTGGTGTAGTCTGTTGGCCCACTGAGACGGCCTGTTCCGTCCCCTAAAAACACGCTTACCTGATCGTTAGCACTGTTGCCGACGGCAAAGTCGAGGTGCCCGTCGTGGTTGAAGTCGGCTCCTTCGTTGGTACTCGGGCGGGCCCCGTTCGGGAGGTCGTAGATGGTGAACTCGTCATAGTTGCCCTGCCCATCGTTCATGAAAACGCGAACGTCCTGGGAGATCTCATTGGGCACGATGAAGTCCGAGAAACCATCAGCGTTCAGGTCGCCTGCGTAGGCCCCATAGGTTTGTATCCTTCCCTCTTGCTCCGTCCTTACCGGGAGTCGAGCCGTCTCTTGTAAATCGGCAAAGGCCGCCCGGGTGCGAATCCAGAACTGCCACGCGTAGCCGTGCGTCATCGCCTCGCCATCTGACGACTCCAGATGCCGCGCCAGATTTACGGTTACCATCTCACCTGCGAAAAAGGGGCGGTCTGGGAGGAAACGCAGGCGGCGGTTGTTGTCCTCAAAGGTCATCGTGCCGGGCACCACACCGGACCAGCGCCCCTGCACCATCACCGACCGGGCATCGAAGGTTTCCGGGTTCACCGCCTGATTGAACTGGACGGTGATGGCTGTCTCCGCAGCAACCTGTAGCCCTTCTGGCGTCGGCGACATGGATTCAACCTGCAACTGGGCCTGGACCGGATGGGCCAACCCGAGCAGGAAGAGGAAGGCAGCGTATCGCATGAAGATCATGAGAGCACCGGGGTAGAAGAGGACGCTACGGCCAGCCTATTTATTCACCCCTTGCCTCAGCACGGGCCTGCGCAAAAGCCTCGCCTTCGTTCCACTGCAAATCGAGATTGCTGTAGGCGAGGCGGTAGCCAATGCGGGCGGCCACGCGGGTCTGCTGAATCACGCCGCCCATCGGCCAGGTCGGATCGAACTCGTCGCTCGGCTGGTGGTAGTCGTTGTTTTCGTATTCCTCTGTGATCTGGCGGGCGTAGTCGTCGGGCTGGCCGGTGTACTGGGTACCCGTGTTGATGAAGACCGCCGGGACGCCCGCACGGGCGAAGGCCAACTGGTCGCTGCGGAAGAAGTAGCCCTGGTTCGGGTTCGGGTCGGGCGTGACGGTCATGTCTTCGGCGGCAGCGGCGGCGCGGAGCACGTCCATCATCTCACTCTTCTCGGCTCCGATGCCTACGATATCACGCGTGCGCCCTTCGACGTTGCCCGAATCGACGTTGATGTTGGCAACGCCCTCGCCCATCGGTAGCACGGGGTTGCGGGCGTAGTATTCTGCTCCCAGCAGCCCCGATTCCTCAGCAGTCAGGCTGACGAACAGGATTGTGCGCTCCGGTGGTGGGGCCTGGGTGAAGGCGTCGGCCAGTTCCAGTAGCATCGCTACGCCGGAGGCGTTGTCCACGGCTCCGTTGTAGATGCTGTCGGCCTCGGCGTTGGGCTGCCCGATGCCGAGGTGGTCGTGGTGGGCGGTGTAGACGATGCTCTCGTTCGGATGCGTCTGCCCCGCGATTTTGCCGATGACGTTGGTGCCCTCGAAACGGCGCACTTCATAATCGATATCGACAGCGGCCTGGGTGGGCAATTCCTGCGGTGTGAAGTCGCGGTCGTTCGCCATCTCGAACCATTCATCGAGCGTAGAACCGGCCATCTGTGCCAGTTGCTCGGCAGCACCTTGTGTGATCCAGCCTTTGAGTTGCAGCGGGTTTTCCGGCGGCGTGGCAAGCTGAATCTGCTCGCTACTTGCTCCGTTGCTCAGGACGGTAAACGGATACCCTGCCGTCTCGCGGGTGTGGATCAGCAGGGCTCCTTTCGCGCCGCGGCGGCGGGCCTCTTCGTATTTGTACGTCCAGCGCCCGTAATACGTCAGCGTGTCGGCCTGGAAAAGACCGGGCTCGCCTTCCGTCGCCATTGGGTCATTGACGAAGGAGACGATGATTTTGTCCGTCACGTCCACCTCCTTGTAGCTGTCCCAGTTGTAGCCCGGCGCGTCGATGCCGTAGCCGACGAAGACGAGGTCGCCCGTCGTCGAGACTTCGGTATCCTCCAGGTCGGTGCTGGCGATGAAGTCCTCAATGAAGTCAAGTTGCAGGCTGTCGCTGCCCTCGGCGGTGAAGGTGAGCGGACCCTGCGGCGTAGGGGTGGAGCCGAGGAGGGGCAC
>DATGCC010000060.1:0-2822 GCA_035312345.1 Rhodothermales bacterium | reverse complement strand
GTACCAGTAATGCTCAGGGTCGATGGCCGATGAGTCGGCGACATCACTCCAGGTCGGCTCGTACGGTTCGAGCAGCCCTTCGCGGGCGGCGCGGTCAAACGCAGTGCTGGCTCCGCCCCACCAGATGCTCGCCTGCGGGTTCTGGCTCTCGGTGCGGATGCGGTCGTAGGCGTCCTGCCCCCCCATGTCAATCCACTGCACGTCTACATTGGGATGGGCCGCCTCGAATGCCTCTTCCGACGCCGTCAGCAGTTCCTTGCCATGCGGCGAGTAGACGACGATGCGCTGCCGCTCGTCGCTGGCGCAGCCGGTTGCCACGAGCAAAACAAGCAGGGTAATTATCGGATATGCTTTATTCATGATTTGCGTTGCTCTCAAAAGTGAAAGGGGAAAGGGTGAGAGGAGGTTTTTTGTCTGCTTCCTTTCTCCTTCTCACCCTTTCCCCGACTCTCCCTCTCCTAACCCAGCGGTTGCAACTTGGCGTATTTGAGCACCAGCTTTTTCTGCCCGACTTCTTTAAAGAACACGACGGCTTTGGCCTGATCGCCGCGTCCTTCCATCGAGATGACTTTGCCTTCGCCAAACAGCACGTGCTCGACGCGAATACCGGGGACAATTTCGATGGCTCCTTCATCGTAGACCACGCGCCGCTCGCCGGGTTCGGAGGTGCTACGGCGTGTGGTGTGGGTGCGTTTCTTCTGATTGCGTGTATCCTGACCGCCGCGCAGATTCTTGCGGTAGTAGTGCGGATCGACGCTGTCATAGGAAAACGTATCGCCGCTGCCAGCCTTGAAACGGTCGGGGCGGGTGCGGTGCGAGCCGCCAGCTTCGGTGCGAATCACGTCGGCATCTACCTCATCGAGGAAGCGGCTGCGGACGGCGCTGTACTGCTCGCCATAGCGGTAACGGCTGCGGGCGTGCGTGAGGTAGAGCCGGTCCTGCGCCCGCGTAGCTCCGACGTAAAACAGCCGCCGCTCCTCTTCCAACTCCTTGCGATCCTGCGTCGCCATCGAAAGCGGAAACAGCCCTTCTTCCAGCCCGGCGATGAAAACCACCGGGAATTCCAGTCCTTTCGAGGCGTGCATCGTCATCAGCGTGACGCGGTTCTCATCGAGGTCTTCGTTGTCGGCATCGGTGAGGAGCGAGACTTCCTGCAAGAACATACTCAGCGTGCCTGCCTCGCCCGCTGCCGTGGTGAATTCGGCGATGGCGTTGAGGAGTTCCTGTACGTTTTCCCAGCGCATCAGGCTTTCCGGCGTGTTCTCGTTGCGCAGATCCTGCAACAGCCCCGACTCCTGAATCAGCGCCCGCGCCACTTCATCGGCTGGATAGGTATTGGCTTTCGCCGCGTGGCTGGCAATCAAAAACCGAAACTTCTCGATGGCCGTCTGCGCCCGCGACGAGAGACCGGCCTCCTCCACCTGCTCAATGGCCTGCCACACCGTCAGCGACTCCTGCCGGGCGTAGTCAAAAACCCGTTCCTGCGTTTTACTGCCGATGCCACGTGTCGGGAAGTTGATGATGCGGCGCAGGCTGGCGGCATCGCTGGGATTGACGAGCAGCCGCAAATACGCGAGCGCATCTTTGATTTCCTTGCGCTGATAGAACGAAACGCCGCCGATGACACGGTACGGAATGCCACCGCGCCGCAACGCTTCTTCGAGGGAACGGCTCTGCGCGTTGGTCCGGTAGAGCACCGCAAAGTCGCGGTAGAGATATCCGGCGCGGACGTGCAAGTCGCGGATGGTGCGCTCGATTTTCTGGGCCTCATCCTTCTCCGAGAGCGCCTCCATCAGAATGACGTGGTCGCCCTCATTGTTTTCGGTCCAGAGTTCCTTGTCGAGTTGGTCCTGGTTCTGCTTGATGATGGAGTCGGCGAGGCGGAGGATTTTCTTGGTGGAGCGGTAATTCTGCTCCAGGCGTACCACTGTCGCGTCCTTGTAATCGCGCTGGAACGACAGGATATTGCCGATGTCGGCCCCGCGAAAGGCGTAGATGCTCTGCGCGTCGTCGCCCACCACGCAGATGTTCTTGTGCTTCGCCGCCAGCATCTTCGACAGCACATACTGCGCGTGGTTGGTATCCTGGTACTCGTCGATGTGGACGTACGTCCAGCGGTTCTGGTATTTTTCCAGCGTCTCCGGCGAGGTCTCAAACAGTTCGATGGGCTTGAGCAGCAGGTCGTCGAAGTCCATCGCGTTGGCGCGTTTGAGCGCTTGCTGGTATGGCCCGTAGACCCGCGCGGCCCTCTCCTGCCCTGGCGTCACGGCCATACGCTCGTAGGCGGCAGGCGACACCATCTGATTCTTCGCGCTGGAGATGAGCGACCGAATCGATCTCACGCTGAACTGCTTGCTGTCAATGTGATACCGATCCATCAGCCCGCGCAGGATGCGCTCGGTGTCGTCGGTGTCGTAGATGCTGAAGTCGCTCGTAAAGCCGATGCCGTCGGCTTCGCGGCGCAACAGGCGGGCGAAGGTGCTGTGGAACGTGCCCATCCACATACCGCGGGCCGCCTCGGCTCCTACGAGCTTGTGCACACGCTCCTTCATCTCCCGTGCCGCCTTGTTCGTAAACGTCAGCGAGAGAATCTGATAGGAGCGGGCCTTGCCCGTCGCCAGCAGGTAGGCAATGCGATGCGTCAGCGTGCGCGTCTTCCCCGACCCCGGCCCCGCGATGATCATCACCGGGCCATCGGTAGCCGCCACCGCTGCCTGCTGATCGCGGTTCAAGCCCTGAAGAATCTGGTCAGCTTCTTCCTGATTGGGCGAGGGTGCGTCGGTATCAAGGTCGTCGCTGTAAAGCTGAAACTGCCGCATTAC
>DATGCC010000059.1:0-2666 GCA_035312345.1 Rhodothermales bacterium | reverse complement strand
CGACGTGCGATGAGATCGGCCGCTGGCGGACATCGCCGCTCGTGTCAAAAGCTGAAGTGTAGCAGCCAACTTCAGGAGTGTCGTGAGAAGATGCTCGGGTGGTACGGCACTACCACCGTCCGCCTGGCAGCACTCCCAAACGCCAACGGCGTTTCAGTCCAAAGCCCAGGGTCGCGCAGCGCACCCTGGGTCTCGGATGGAAAGCGCAACAAAGCGGGTAAAGCAGTGGCTGGGGTTGCCAGCCACCGCCTCCCCGTTGTCGCAATGGGGTCAATTCCCCATATTTACCGGCGTGAGGGTCTCTCACCGGGCGACCCCAACTGAAGTTGCCCCATGACGAGGAATCGCGCGTTGTGCTTTGCC
Organism: Rhodothermales bacterium; assembly: GCA_035312345.1. Lineage (GTDB taxonomy): Bacteria > Bacteroidota > Rhodothermia > Rhodothermales > DATGCC01 > DATGCC01. Next base: position 2,303 of record DATGCC010000059.1, on the reverse strand, counting down.
GTGCCTGTCAACGTAGGTACAAAATTGCTCCAACGTTAGTAATCCAAGTTTGTGGCGAAAGTATCCGACACGTAGCTTCCGATTGTCGTTGTAGTTTTTCCGGTTGAGCTTCATGGAGCGAAGCCGCATCCGAATCCACGAGTCCAGTTTCTGGAAGTTCCAACGACTGGTCGAGAAGGGGGTCCCGAAGTACTGGGCCGTTCCTCTGATAACTCGGTTAAGTCTCACGATGACCGCCTGGTCCAGGTTGTGTTTCCGGATGGTGAGTTCCCGTACTTTCGCTTTAAATTTCTGCACGGACTTGTCGCGCATGCGTCGTGACCGTGACGAGAGAAAGAACCCCAGGAATTCATATCCCTTCCCGTAGGTCGTGATCTTCGTCTTCTCGGGACTGAGCGTCAGTCCGAGATCGGTGGTGAGCACATGTTCGACGAGCGTCAGTGCCTCTTGCGCCTGCTCGTTCGTCCGGCAGACGACCACAAAGTCATCGGCATACCGCACAAAGTGGTAGCCGGTCTCATGGAGCTGCCAGTCGAGGTGATTGAGGACGATGTTCGCCAGCAAGGGAGAAACGACTCCTCCCTGTGGCGTGCCAATCGTGGTGGGCTTGAAGGCCCCGTTTTCCATCACCCCGGCAGTGAGAAATTTCTCCACTAAGCGTAGGATGTTCCCATCGGCAACTTCCGCAGCGACCGCCTCCATGATGACCTGGTGCGGGATCTGATCGAAAAATCCTCGGATGTCGGCATCGAGTACAACTCGATAACCTTGTCCGTGGAGTTCGATCACCCGCTCAATCGCCTGGTGGCAGTTGCGTTGGGGTCTGAATCCGAAGGATGCATCATGAAACTGTGGTTCAAAGATCGGGGCAAGAAGCCTACGTATCACTTCTTGGGCCACGCGATCGCGAACCACGGGTATTCCTAACGGGCGAAGCTTCGTCGTGCCGGGGCCTTTGGGAATCATCTTGCGACGCAAGGGCCGTGGCCGGAACGTACCGGCTTTGAGGTCCTTCCTAACCGCCGCGAGATTCTCATCAAGGTTGGCCTCAAACATTTTGACACTCACCTTGTCAATTCCCGCTGCTCCGCGATTCCGCTTCACCGCCTTAAAGGCTTGGTACATTAACCGGAGGTCGATCCTGCCGGTCAAGGAGTGCACTTTTCGTTTCTTGGGCATGGTGTGCCTTTCACATCTTGCCATCACGGAGTTCGGACTAGCAACCCGTTTGAGAATGTGTCTTAGCGGTGCGTCGGTTTTCCCGGCAAGAGCTCGGGCCAGCCGATTTGGTGGCTTCAGCCGTCACGGCTAACTATTCCCTTGTGGCTGTTGTCGTTCTCCGTCTTCAGTCGGTTTCCACTTTCACCGCATGCCGTTTCCAGCATGCCGCTACTCCGCTTCTGCTGTTGTCCTCAAAGAAGAGGCGACTCAGGCAGCCTTCTCTTCACCACCGCATTGTCGGAACGATTTCACCTAGGGCTTATACATTCGACTTACCGATCGTCGGACGGCGTAGAACTTCACCGGTCATGACTCAAGACCATTTTCTCCAGGCGGCGACATGCATCACCCTCAAGGGGTCCCCGGCAATCACCGCATCGTCGCCGGAGAGAGAGTCGTCAGATTCGACTCCCAGTGCTTCGCTCAAGGGCGGTAGTTGGCACACCCTGAAGGCCGAAATGCCGTCTCCCGGAGTGATCCTGCCTGGCTCCTTCGCCGCCGCCCCTTCTCCGGACCTCCCGGTGGGACGACCCTAGCTGCATACCTTCGCTGAAAATCGCGAAGTTCGAGCAGGAAGTTCTGCACGGACGCGGCTCCGCACAGGTAGGCTTCAGCTTTTCACAGGCTCTCCTTTCTCAGCTTCACCGTTTCTTCTGGAGGTAAACTTAGTCCTGAGCCATTGCGGCTCACGCGCCCTGAAGGGGCACTCCTCACGGCATTGCCCGACGCGACCCCGTCACGCTTGCTCAACATACCCGTATCGTTCGGCGTATCGCCCCCAATGTTGGAGAATCTCTTCGCGATACTCGTCGGTCAGATCGTATGTGTTGGTCTTATACGAACGTTGATCGCCGGCGTACTTTTCCATCCTCTCGCGAACTGTCTCGAATTCGCCCAGCTCAAGATGTGCATACGTCCGCTCCATCACACTGACGGGGTCCTGGATCAGGTCCTCATACCGGATATCGGTGATCTGGTTGTCAGCCAACTGTTCGCGCTGCTGCTCGAAGGCATCATACATCCGGTGGAAAGCGCGATAGACATATGGTTTTAGGTTGCGGAAATGCGGACGCTGTAGACTC
>DATGCC010000058.1:0-6379 GCA_035312345.1 Rhodothermales bacterium | reverse complement strand
GATTCCAGTCCGTAATGGTCCTCGTCCAGGATGTGCAGGGCCTCCGCCAGATCCAGATTATCCTCGGTGGCCCTGGCCCAGGGCAGTTCCACCAGCCAGTCCAGGTAGGAACGCACCATGGCCGTCTCTCCGCCCTCTGGATGCATGCGTTCCAGCTTGCGGATCTGGGTCTCGACTTCCTTCATGACGTTGTCCGGCAACTCAGCCTTGCGGGCCTTCTCGCGGATCTCATTGAGTTCCTCGGCCAGCTCGTTGCCCTCGCCCAGCTCGAGCTGGATCGCCTTCATCTGCTGGCGCAGGAGGTATTCGCGCTGCTGCTGGTCCACGTCAGTTTTGACCCGCGAGCGGATCTCCTCGGAAAGCTGCAACACCTGGATCTCCTTGTTGAGATGCTCCATCACGAGGTTGGCGCGGTCCACCAGTGAGATGGTTTGCAGCAGTTCTTGCTTATCCTCAACCTCTACTTGCAGGTTCGAGGCGATGAAGTGGATCAGGAACGCGGGCGAGTCGATGTTTTCGATGGCGTAGGCGGCCTCGCTGGGCAGGTTGGGCGACATCGCTACGATCTGAATCGCCAACTCTTTGACCGAACGGATCAGCGCCTGTAGTTCGATCTCCTCGGCCTGTGCCAGCCGCTCGTTGATCGGTTGCACGCGAGCGCGGAAATACGGCTCTTCCTGGACATACTCGTCGATCTCAAACCGGCGCTTGCCCTGGATCACAATCGACTTCGACCCGTCAGGCATCTTGATGAGCTTGAGGATCGTCGCCACCGTGCCAACCTCATAGAGGTCTTCGGGGTCGGGGTCCTCGATCTCGCTGCTTCGCTGGGCCAGCACGCCGATGAGCTTGTCGCCCGCAAAGGCATCTTTCACCAGCTTCAGCGACGCGTCGCGCCCGACGGTGATGGGGAGGACGACGCCGGGGAAGAGCACCGTGTTTTTCAGCGCAAGAATGGGCAGGGTTTCTGGCACACTGGACGTGCTCATTTCCTGCTCTTCCTCGGCCGTCGGCAGCGGGATGCTTTGCTCCGGGGCGTCTTCGTCTATGAGGTAAAAGTGGGTGTTTTGCATGTAGGATTCACCTGAAATCGTCTGCGCGGTAGCGGTGCGCGGGTGCCCTTTTCGGCAGAAAGAAGGGGGCAGCGTGCCGCCATAAACTGGTTGCTGCAAAGGTCAAAAACCAGGCCAAAGCGCCGTGCCTGCCAAAGTGTCGTGCGGGGCTAACGCATGAAGGTAGCTGAATGGTACGGCGATTCCCAATGCGTAGCAAGATTTGGATGATTGCTGGATGTAGCGGGTTTAGAAAAGGTATTTTCGCAATCGTAAATTAAGGGCTTTCAAGCGAACATTCAGTATGATAAGCATAACAAGTGCGCTCTTCAATGTGTAGCTTTTCGCAACTCTGCTGTGTGATCGGTGTCCGTTCAATCAACACTCATTCCAATGGCTGATTACATGATGGTCCGCTCATGCGTTCTCGTCTCAAGTCTCCTGTTTGCACTCTGTGTTGGGTGCCGAGTTACGGCTCCGCAGCAGGTTGTCGGTGACAATGCAGACCACTTCGTACGAGCCTACTTTGAGCGATCTTTGACCTACCATGCTCCCTCGCAAAGCTACCGACTCTCCGGGCAGATGAGCGGCGACGATGGGCAGGTCATTGAGGTCGAATACTCCATCAAAGGGGAGAAGCAGGTTCGTGCCACGATGCGGAGCCCGGGTTCATCGGAGCCGTTCTTTGAGGGGTGGACAAACGGGATCAAGGCATGGCGCAATGGAGAGCCGTGCCAGGAGTGCATGGTAGGCGAACGGACATTTGATGCGCTTAATCCTGTGTTCAAGCTGATCATGGCAGACCAGGTTCTTCAACTGAGCAACCCAGAGGTCAAAACGCTTTACGCTGGTCGTGTCGAGAACAACGGGGAGATATTTGACCAGATCGATGTTCGTAGTCCTGAACTTGGCATGATGCAAGCCTACTTCGAGGTGGCAACGGGCTTATTGCGATGGATCGAAGGCGACAAAATAGGCGTTGTGCGCTACAGTGATTATCGTGAGGTAGGTGGAGAGAAATTCCTGCCGTACCGTTTCGAGGGTGACTACGACGGGACGTACTTGGTCATCGAACTGCGCGACGTTTCACTGGATGAATTGCCTCAGAGCCTGTTCGGCAATCCAGGTCGGGCTAACTGATTTGCCTGGCGCATCCGTAATGCCCCTGACAAATATGTGCAACCGTAGCAAGATGCGTCGAACAGTAACGGTACTCAGTGCTCCTAGCAATCTTGGACTCAAGCCGCCTGTAGAAGGGAAAGAGCCGGGTGTGCGCCGCATGCCTGATGTGCTAAAGGCCAATGGCATACTATCTCGTTTGAATGTCCGAGATGCCGGAACGGTACATCCACCTTCTTATGATCCAGACCCTGATCCTAGAACAGGAATACGAAACGCACACGCGATTCGACGCTATGCTGAACGGCTGGCTGACACGGTAGAGGCACTTGTGGGACTTCGCCGACGGGGAGACTATGGCCTTATTTTCATTGATGGTCATCGGGACTTCCAAACACCCGCGACTTCCGCCACGGGCGGAGCAGCCGGAATGGATCTCGCACTGGCCACTGGTCATGGTCCGGATTTGCTAACGCGCTTTGATGGTTTTGAGACCCTGGTCTGCGATGAAGCTGTTGTGGCCCTGGGGTTTCGAGATGTAGTGCCAGAGGCAGAAGACGGATCCCGCGCCATTTCGGATACGCAGATCACCTTGCTAGACCTTGCCCCGGTACGTCATCTCAGTCCAGGAAGGGCTGCGGAGGAAGCTTTGGCGGTGATCAAGAAAAGCAGCGTTCAAGGCTTCTGGATCCATGTGGACGTAGACGTACTGGATAGTCAGATCATGCCAGCGGTAGATTCGCCTGAGCCAGGCGGAATGACCTACGATGAGTTGAAAGCCCTGTTAGTGCCGCTGCTGCGAGATGAGGATGCCGCAGGCGTGGAGCTTACTATTTTCGACCCAGATAAAGATCCTGATGGAGAGATGGGGCGGCAATTTGTAGACTGGGTCGTTGAGGTGCTAAAAGAAGCTATGGATGGGGCATAGCACCAGAACTCCACACAATCCGTATCCTGGCGTTTCCCGTGGCTTGCAACATGAGCAACTTTGCTGTTATCGGAGGGTCTTTCCTGGGCCGAGTTTGCTTACTAAGACCTGCTGGATGCCCCATGCTACGAATCTCAGCCCTTACGCTCCTGCTGCTCGTTGCGGCCTGTCACACCTCTGAACAAGCCCCGACCAGCAACCTTGCTGCGGACATGGTAGGTACCTGGTTGATGGAAGCGATCTATCAAGATGGTCAGGATGTAACGGAACAGCATGATCCCTCAGATAATCGCTGGTTCGAATTTGCAGGTGATGGCACCTTCATCAGTGACGGAGATCCACACGGGCGCAACACAGGACACTGGACGTTGGACAAGGAGACCCATGAATTGCATATCGATAGTGACGCGGGTGAGGATGATGACAGCTACTGGATTGTCAGCATGGTAGGCGACACGATGCGATGGCAGGGCGCGCGATTCGAGTGGAACAAGCGGTTCGAGTTAGTCCACCTGCGGAAATAGGCTCATCGCGTTCAGGATCCTGCCATGGGGACGCACTCGCGCATGGTCACGGAATTTAGACGGTCTACTTTTCAAAATGCACTTCGCAAAAGCGTCGGTCCTTTCGTAGATTGGTTTCCAGGAACGTGCATCCCGCCGTTTAATTTCGTACCGCTGATGCCTACCAAGGAGAACGACATAGCACCCCGGCGCTCTGCCATTCTGAACGTCCTCCGCGAGGCGGGCGAAGCGCTGTCCATTCGGGAAATTGTGGCGCGTACCGACCTGGAGTACAACAATGCCCGTAGTGCCCTCTCGGAGATGACCACGATGAAGTTGTTGGTGCGGGTGAACCGGGGCATCTACGACCTGCCGGAGCGCGTTACGCAGCAGCAGATGGAGGAAGGAGAGCACCCGTTGCAGAAGATTCTGCTCAACCAGCAGATTCTGAAAGTGCTGCTGAACATCGTAATCACCAACAAGGCACTGATGGAGGCATTACTGCTCGGCCAGCAGGAGATCATCAGCACCATCCGTACGCTGAGCGCAGGGACGGATGCCAATGAGGAAGCGATCAAGAACCTGGAGGATATCTTTGCCCAGCGCGTCGAGTGGCACTTCGACATCGCCGCTCAGCAAGTCGTTGAGCAATACACCAAGCTCCCGGCAGAAGTCCTCAACGTTCTCGTTACTCCGCTGGCCCGCGACAAAGACAGCGTCTCCAACAAGAACAAAGAGCCCGTCAATAAGCAGTCAAGCAATCAGCAAAAGGTGCAGTGACTGTTTAGTAGCGTGATTCAGTCAGTTTATTCAGGGCAAGTATCTTGACCAAAGACAAGGTTTTGTACCAACGCAGTCATGTGTTTTAGCCATTATCGTGACGTCACCCACTTGTTATGAGGTGGCCAATCTCCTATATTTTCACCGCCGCGTCGAGTAGTTAGGGTGACCATAGATGGCGACCTCGCCTCCGTGTCTGAATTATAGCCACCGTCTGGACGATTGACTGACTTAAAGGGTGATCCTCACGTTATCAAATTTCCCGCGATGGCTTCCTCCTTGCTTCATCGTATTACGAACTTTGCTTTGTTTTGGCTGGTGCTGGTGGTGCTTTTGGTGGCTCCGGCCTCCGCACAAAAGAACACTAAAAAAGACGTTGAGCTTGTCTTGAGCGGTCTTGTGCAGACCGAGGCGAACTACGGTTGGATCAGTAACGCCCAAGCGGACGAAGAGCGTACGCGGCTGGGCTTTAATCTACGCCGGGTACGGTTGCGTGCCACAGCGCATGTCGGTCCGAAAGCGGGAGCCTTCATCCACCTCGACGCAGATAACGGCGATTTTGGAATCCTCGATGCCTTCGTGTTTTACGAGTTCACTCCTCGTTTGCGGTTTCGGATGGGTCGCATGGCAAGCGCCCAGCCTCGTGCACTCATCCTGACGCCAGTCGTGATGATGGATGCCACCGAGCGGGCTGCAATTGCGCTACTCTGGAACGGCAGCACACTGGGCATGAAAGGGCGTGATTTTGGTCTCGACCTGCGCTATAAAACGGCCCAAGCTGAGGCCATCATCTTCGTCCACCACGGCGACGGCAGCTTTGATCGCCTGCGCAGCAACTACCAGCCCAACATTGTAGGCGATGTGACGGGCGGTGCCGAGTGGGGCATTGAGGATATGGCCGTCAGTGGCTACCTCGCTTTTACTCCTCAAAGCCTGCGTGGTGTGGAGGTAGGTGGTTTCGTGGGCTACAATGGCCGGAAAAACCCCAATACCGTTGTGAATGACGAGGGGCGCGATTATCTCAGTTATGCAGCACATCTGTACTGGGGCGCGACACCCGGCAGCCAAGCGGTGCGGCTGAAAGCGGATGTGATCGGGGTGCAGTACGAGGAAACGCCTGTGGTGGCGAGCCAGCAAAGCCTGGGGCTTTCTTTGCTGGGAGCGGTCTCGGTGCATCGGGCAGCGGAAGTCTTCGCACGGGTGGAGTCTTACAATCCCAACCTCGACGCGGAGGGGGAGCAGCTTCTTTTCGTGACGGGCGGGTTCAGTTTCAGTCTCAGTCAACTGCGCGGTCAGCCGTATCCGCAAGAGCGGATCACCTTCGGCTACAACGTCCGTTTGTCTGAGGTGGACGATGTGCCAACGCACCACCTCGCCGTGCTCCAACTTCAGCTTGTTTTCTGACCCTTTGAATACCACCTGCTTTGTCGGGGAGTTATCTATCTCGGACAGACGTTTCCAACACCATCTTCTCTATTGGGAGTCAGCCATGTTAGCTAAAACCTCCGTAGCTACGCTGCATTCGGAAACAGACAACAAAACGGTGCTCGGGCGGCTGAACAGCCAGTGGCACGAGCGTGCCCTCTGGGCCTTTATGGTCATTGTGCTGGCTCATTGGGGCGAACACCTGTTTCAGGCTTTTCAGATCTATGTGCTGGGCTGGCCTGCGCCCGAATCCCTGGGGATGCTCGGGATGATTTATCCGTGGCTTGTCAAGAGCGAGCTGCTGCATTATGGCTACGCGTTGGTCATGCTCGTTTGCATCTGGGTGTTGCGTAGTGGGTTCGTTGGGCAGTCCTACAAATGGTGGATGGTTGCTTTCTGGATCCAGTTCTGGCATCATATCGAACACTTTTTGCTACAGGCCCAGGCCATAGCTGGAGAGAACCTGTTCAATTCGCCCGTGCCCTTAAGTCTCGTGCAACTGGTCATCCCCCGCGTCGAACTGCACCTGATCTACAATTCCCTCGTGTTTATCCCGATGGTCATTGGCATGT
>DATGCC010000057.1:0-8512 GCA_035312345.1 Rhodothermales bacterium | reverse complement strand
CTACCAGGCCATCATAGACGATCTTGACGAGTTGCTGCCCCGGTGAGACCGAGGTGAGCACATCTGCGCCGAGGGCCTGCTCTTTGATCTGATCGGTGAAATCACGCGCCACCTGATAGTTGACGTCCGCATCCAAAAGCGCACGCCGAATCTCGCGCATCGTCGCGGCGATATTCAGCTCATTGATGCGCCCCTGACCACTGACGGTCTTGAGGGCACCTTCTAGCTTTTCGGATAGACTCTCAAACATAGGTGATTACAACGTCGTGATGATGATGAAACAGGCGAGCCTGCTATGCATGAAAAAGCTTTCGCCGCGCAGCCGCAGCGAAAGCCCCACAACACGCAGGCGGATAGACCGGTAAATATAGGTCTAAAGCTGGCTCATGTACAACTTAAACCAGTGTATTGATCTCTGCCACAACGGCTCGATTTGCGCGAAACAGGCTATTCCTCAGAATTTTCACGAGCGCGGAGGAGGTCAATGGTCTCTACGGCGTGCCGCAGGTGAGGTATGACAATGGACCCGCCGACCACCAGCGCCATATTCATGGCATCATCCAGTTCCTCATCCGTATAGCCGAGCGCGACGCAGTTCATCAAGTGATAGTCGATGCAGTCGTTGCAACGCAAGACCATCGAGGCGACCAGCCCGAGCAGTTCCTTGGTCGGTTCGTCGAGCGCCCCATCGCGATAGGCCGCCGCATCCAGGTTGAAGAACCGCTTGATACCTAGATGGTTCTTATCTTCCAGAATACGCCGGTTCATGCGTGTACGATAGGCCTCAAAATCGGAAAGACGATCTGGGGTGGAGTCCATGGTTTTTGATTAAGCAATATAGTTACGCGATGCCCTCCCCCACGAAAGCCGACCTGCGTACCCAATTCGCCGCGTATCGTCAGGGTTTATCGGAGACCGATTATGCCAGGCGAAGCACAGCCATCATAGCGCGGGCAAAGACATTGAATGAACTCAACGCCGCGACATGCGTCCATGTATATTGGCCGCTTGTACAACGGCACGAAGTAGACACCCGCCCACTGATCGCATGGCTTTATGAGGCAGGCAAACAGATCGTGCTGCCGGTCGTTGATAGCTTTGACAAAAAGGTGCTTTCCACGCCCCGGCTACGGCACATACGGTATGATCCATCGATTTCGCTAACGACAAATCGTTGGGGCATCCATGAACCCGATGGCGGTACAGGCGTTCCGGTAGAAGACATTGACGCCGTGGTGGTGCCCACCCTCGGTGCCGGACGCAACGGGCACCGCATCGGCCACGGCTTTGGCTACTACGACGAGTTGCTGGCGGATGTGCGAGGGCCCGCCATCGGCCTGGTCTATGCCGCCTGCCTCGTTGATGCCGTGCCTGCCGAGGTGCACGACAGGCCATTATCTGTTATACTTACCGAAGATGAGGTCATCCGACCCGCCGTAACCTCCTAGCCGGTCCCGCGTAGAGGAATCCGGCAGACAGCCGTTTAGCCGTCCCCCAAACGCATGAAAACACGTACAAAGCAGCACCGACCCCAGGAAACCACCTACGAATCCTACGAGATGTTCGAGGACCAGGTCGATCTGGACTCGCTCTCGGAAGAGGAGTTGGAAGCGTTGCTCTTCGAGGAAGAGCAAAAGGAATCGTCGAGCGGTCTTTTCAACCTGCCCAACATGGCGGGCCTCTCGATGATTGTGGTCGGCATTGCCTACCTCTTCCAGAAGCTTGGCCTCCTCGCCGGTGATCTCAGTGCGCTGGCCAGCATGCTGCCGATCATCGCAGGCATCTTGATTATCCTGCTCGGCTTTGGTGTGCTTTCGTGGCGACCCAGCCGGAAGAAAAAGAAGACGGTCAAGAAAACCGTCAAAGTGAAATCTGGAAAAGAAGTACGGCTGGAATCGGGGACGAAGGACAAAGAGAAGAAACGACTGCGCAAATCCCGCGACAAGAAAATCGCGGGTGTGGCGGGTGGCCTGGCCGAGTACTTCAATATCGACCCGACGCTCGTGCGTATCGCTTTCGTCATCGGCACAATCATCTCGCAGGGCACCTTCCTGTTTGCGTACCTGATCCTGTCGTTTGTCATGGCTAAACCCGAACCGCTCTCACTCAGCCGAGACGAGAAGATCACCATCATTCGAGACAGCTAGGAGACCCCCATGAACACGACACGCACGCTGACCAAATCTTCCCATGAACGCATGATCGCCGGGGTATGCGGCGGTCTGGCCGAGTACTTCGACCTCGACCCGACGCTCGTACGGGTGGGCTACGTACTCCTCAGCGTTTTATCCGCGGGCTTCCCCGGCCTGCTCGTCTACATCATCCTGGCGGTCATCATGCCGGACGCTTGATTTGAGTATGGGCGTATGCGAGGCTGGGAATTGTGAGTTTTTCGCCCCTATCCTCCCACACACCCATCCTCCCATACAACCAAAGAAGGCCAGCTTCCAGGTGGGAGGCTGGCCTTCTTTGGTTGTATCGAGCAGACGAGCTTTACACCACGCTGGTGACTTCCGGCTCCCAGGCGCGTTGGGTGTTGGCTTCGGCGATGGCACCAACAGTCGCATCGACCACGAAGTCGTCATTTTCTTCAGCCACTTCGGCGACGACCACATGCGGTAGCACCTTGCTGATCTCAACGAGCAGCGGCGTCAGGTCTTCGAGGTGACGCTGGGCGAGGGCAGAAATCCGCTCCTCGCTGATGGCAAGGCCGAAAGCGTGATACGCTGTGTAGGACATCGCGGCAAGGCTCAAGGCCGTGTAATCGTCGCGCAGCATCCGGGAGACGGTGTGTTCACGCACCTTGTCGTACAGACCAGCGACGGCTCCCATGACTTCGGTGATGGCCTTTTTCAGGAAAGACTCCATGCCCCCTTCGTACTGGCGGCTCAGGCTTTCGAGTGCGGTCACATGCCGCTTCAGCGTGCGCTCCACCTCGATGATCACCTTGTTGGCCCTGGCGTTGGACTTTACGTTTCCGTCTTCCTGCTGGCGTTCAACGGCTTCGAGAATATGACGCTCCACGGCCAGCATATCCGCCGTGTGTTTTTGAATCGCTTCGATGCGTGCGTTCATTGCGGCTTACTGTTTTAGTCAGAGATATAGGGTTTAGGAAACCCGGAGCAACGCCCCTGCTTCCTGCTCTTCCAACCAGCCAACAACGGATGCTTTCCAAAAGAACGTGAGCAACTTGTAATGCCCTTTCGCTCGCACACAACTGTTACGATTGACCCGCTTTTCTACCCCTCCACCACCGGCAATATTCCGGCAAGCGCCACCTGAAAATCGTCGGGGTGGATGTACTGGCGGATGGCGTCATTGACTTGCGCCGGCGTCACTGCTTCGACTTCGGCCGTGAAGCGATCCAGGTAATCGACCTCAAAGCCGCGACGGATGGTGCGGTGCAACCGCTGCGCGAGGCCACGTGTCGTCGCCAAGCTTACTTTGTAGGTACCTGTGATGGTGGTCTTTTTGTCTTCCACTTCGTCGTCGGTGACGCCTTCTTCAACAAATTGGCGCACTTCGGCGAGCACGGCTTCAATGCCACGCTCCACGTTTTCCTCACTCAGCGTGACCCCCACCTGCCAGTGACCGTCGTAGGCTTTGTCGAGCCCGTGCAGACCTGCGCGGATACCGTAGGTCAGCCCCATCTCCCCCCGAATCTTGGTCATCAGCCGGGCGGAAAAATTACCGCCGAGGATGAAGGTGCCCAGAAAGAGCGACATAAAGTCGTCGTGCTGCCGCCGTATGGGGATGCTGTGCCCGATCCGCACGTCCACATTTTGCTTGTCGGGCATGCGCACTTCCACCCGTCCGCGTTCCTGTTCATTTCCGTGCTCCTCGAAACGCGGGTGGGCAGCATGCTTGGCCCAGTCGCCGAGCCCCCCCTGTAAGGCTTCCTCCACCATCGACCAGTCCACATCACCGACGAAAGCGATCACGAGTTCATTACCGCCGAAGTGCTTCGCGTGGTACGACCGGATTTCCTCGACCGTCACCTCATCAAGCCGGTTCAAAGAAAAGGCAGTGGGTGGCGTGTAGTTGGGATGCGCCGGGTTGTAGAGCATCCGTGAAAAAGCGCTGGACGCCTGCGACGAGGTGCTCTCTGCCGAGCGGTGCAACGCGGCCTGGTACTGGGTTACGGCTTTGACAAACTCATCCTCATCGAACGATGGCTCGCGAACTTGCTCGGCCAGTACCTGCAACACATCGGGGACGTCTTCTCGCAAGGCGCGTCCCTGAAACGCGACCTCCAGCACATCGGAGTGAAAATCGAGCTGCGCCCCTCGGTTTTCCAGCACATCAGCCAGTGCAAACCGGTCGCGGTGAAGCGTACCTTTGTCGAGCATCTCCACCGTGAGCACCTGGAGCAGTTCTTCGCCTTCTCCAAAATCGGGATATGACATAAACGAACCCCGCCACGAGACGACGGAGCGTACGGGCGTTTTCAGCAACAGCACCCGGCACGGCCCGATGGTGCGCTGCTCCACGCGGGCAGCAAAGGTGTCGAGGGTATCGGCTGCAGCTTCTTTCAATCTATTCATCAGGGATAAAGCTTTATGTTGTGTGACGTACTGCGTGTTGCGTGAAGGTGCTTCGCTAAAACAGGCTATCATCACGAAGCACGCAACACGTTTTACGCCTCATTCACCGGCACGTATCGTCCTATGGTGCATCGGTCTGCTACGAGGTACGACTGGGCGACGCGTTGCACATCGCCGGTCGTCACCGCTTCGATGCGTTCGCGGAAAGTGGTGTAGAGCTTCCAGTCGCCTGCGGCAATGGCTTCGTTGAGTTGGCTGGCGATGGCAAACGGCCCGTCGCGCTCGAACGCTTCCTGCGCCCGTAGCTGGTTCTTGGCCCGCTGCAACTCGTCTTCGGTGATACCGTCTGCCTGCACTTCGGCGATGGCTTCTTCGATGGCGGCTTCTACCTCGTCGTGCGTCCGGCCCGGAGCCAAGATGCCCAGGATATAGAACAGTCCTGGATCGCGCAGCCGCGACGAGGAAGCAGAAATCTGCGCGGTCAACTGATGATCGGTCAGGCGGCGGAAGAGGCGGCTGTTCTTGCCAGAAGCGAGCACCATCGCCAGCAGATCCAGCGCTTCTGCATCGGGATGCGCGCCTTCAGGCGACTTGTAGGCTACCATCACGGCACCGAGTTGCCCGGCCTTGCGCACGGTGATCCGTCGCTCGCCCCGTTGTTCTGGCTCACGGGTGAGGCGCGGCGTAACCGGGTCCGGCGATTTCGTGATGCCCCCAAAATGCTCGGCTACCAGATCCAGTGCTTCTTCTCGATCAATGTCGCCGATGATGGAGACAGTGGCGTTATCGGGCCAGTAATAGCGGTCGTAAAAATGACGCAAGCCCTCGGCGGTGACGGTCTCAATGTCACTCCGCCAGCCGATGGTCGGATGGTGGTACGGATGCGCGACAAAGGCCGCGCTCCAGACGGCGTGGTAGAGGTTGCGGATTGGCTCGTTCTGGCCCCGGTCAAACTCGTTCAGAATCACCGTCCGCTCGGATTCGAGATCGTCCGCGTCGATCAGGGCCCCGCGCATGCGGTCGGCTTCGATCTCGACAGCCAGCGGCAGATGCTCCTTCGGTAGCAGTTCGTAGTAGTTCGTGCGGTCCATCCACGTCGTCGCATTAATCTGCGCTCCGACGCGCTGCAACACATTGAAGATGGCCGTGCCGTGGCGCTCGTGAAAACGCTCGGTGCCCTTGAACATCAGATGTTCGAGAAAGTGTGTCGCGCCGGTCAGCCCGGCTGTCTCGTTGCGGCTGCCTACGCGGTATGTCACCATGAAGGTCACGACCGGAGCGGCAGCTTCGGGCAGCAGGAGCACTTGCAAATCGTTGCTCATGAGGCGGTAGGCTTCGATACCACCGGAAGCTTCTACAAACTCGAAATCTGCATGCGTGATGGGGGCTTCGGTCGTCGAATAGGTTGTTTCGGCCATAGGGTTGCGTGGCTTGTACGTCGGCACAGGAATGGATAGCGCAATAGACAGAACGGCAGCGTTTGTGTTTCCTATCTGTCCCTGCTCTCACTCGCCATTGCTCCATTCATTTTACGACAGTCACCACACGTCCCTCTCGTCGGCCCTGTTCACCTTCAACAACTACCACATACGTGCCAGCGTTTAAATCCGACATGTCGATGTGCCATACATTGGTCCCAACCTCGGCATGAAATTGCTGATTGCGCTGGAGCCGCCTGCCCAGCAGGTCATAGATATCTAGCGTTACCCTTCCTGCCTGCCCCACCTCGTAGATGACACGGACATCTACCTGGGCTGGGTTCGGATAGAGCGCCTGCATGCTCGCTCTGTAGGGCATCTCGCCTGCTACCTCGCGCCCAACGGTAATGGCTGGGGTGCCATAAACCATGCTGCCGATTTTTGCATATGCCAGAAAGGTATCTGGGCCATCAAAAGCATGTCGCTCCACTACACCTACATCGGCAGCGACAACCTGCGATGTATAGCAACATATACCAGCAAGAGGATCGGGTACGTTGAGGGTTTTCACTGCCGCAAATTCCGCTGAATCGAGGAAAATAAGGGTGGAGTCATAGCGTCCTCCAACAATCGCTGGCCTGTCATCTACGATTAACGTATCTCCAAAATCAGCATGGTACCAGTAGGTGAGCGTATCGTCTGTGCCCACATCTGTCGAAATATCTGGTACTGTAACAGCAGCCCCGGCTTGATTGTATCGAACCCATTTTGTGCTCAAATTTTCGAGACGCAAAGCAAAATCAAAGCTCTCATTTTGCATCTTGAAGTAGTGTCGATTGTCGGCCATGGTATCTGCTACAATCTTCACTCTTTGATAGGTCTTGATAGCCGACGCGAAGGCATAGATCTCATAATGCCACTCATTCCCTACCTCAAGCGGGAAATACCGCCGGTTATCGAGGGTATCGGGAATGGTTTGCGCCTGTGCCACGCTGAAAAAACTCAGCGTGGCGAATACCAGCATGACCGACTTCATGGTTTGATCTGCCTCGTTTCTATTTCGTGATCCTGTGCACTGCTGATACACCTGCCAGGCAGCATTGACTCAGTGGTGCCAGCACTTTCTTTGCCCTGAATGGTTTCACGATTTGCGCACAGCCGGGTTGTGGAGCGTGACCGATAAAATGCCTATGTTGCCAACACACGATTGATCTTCCAATGAACTGCCCCATTCAGCCTAGATCATGGACATTCGCCGACTGGTGAACAATATTGCCGACGCGCTGGGCCCGCAGGCCGATCCGGCGCAGGTCGAAGCCGTAGCCGCTGCCGCCCTGGAAGCGCTTGATGCTGGTGCCTCCGCGCCCCCCGACTTTCAAGAGCCCGGCGAACGGGCCATTGTTACGGCCTTCGGACTCGACAAACCCGGTATCCTCGCGGGCGTGACCAACGTCGTCTCGGGTGCAGGCTGCAACATCCTCGACGTTTCGCAGCGCATCCTCCAGGGCTACTTCACACTCATCATGCTGGCCGATGTCTCGTCCATGCGCCTCTCCATTGGTGAACTCCAGCAACAACTCAACGAGGCTGGCGAGCGCATTGGCGTCCGCGTGATGGTACAGCATGAAGACCTCTTCCAAAAGATGCACCGCCCGTGATTTTAGATTTTGGATTGGGGATTTTGGATTGTTTCAGGCAACCACCCAATCTCAAATCTGAAATCCGACACCCAAAACTGAACCATGTCTTACGATATTCGTGAAGTGCTCGACACGGTCCGCATGACCGAGATGGAGCATTTCGACATTCGGACCATCACGCTCGGCATTTCACTTCGAGACTGTGCCAGCCGCCTGCCGCAGACCGTGCGGGCCCGCGTATACGACAAGATTCGACGGACGGCGGCCCACCATGTGGCAGTGGCCGAGGAAATCGAAGGGTTGTATGGCGTGCAGATTGCGAACAAACGCGTCTCGATCACCCCGATGGCCCAGGTTGCCGAAGGACTCTCGCGGGATGAACTGATTGATCTGGCGGGCCTGCTCGATACGGCTGCCGAACACGTTGGCGTGGATTACCTGGCTGGCTTTTCTGCCCTGGTCGAGAAAGGCATGACCCAAGGCGACCGCACGCTCCTTGCTGCGCTACCCCACGCGCTCGCCTCTACCAAACGCGTCTGCGGCTCTGTCAACTGTGGCTCGACCCCCGCAGGCATCAATGCCGATGCCGTCTTGCAGGTGGCGCATCTCATCAAAGAAACCGCCCGCCTCACGGCCGACGAAGATTCCATCGGCTGTGCCAAATTCGTGGCGTTCTGCAATGCCGTGCAGGACAACCCGTTCGTCGCAGGGGCTTTTCACGGCACCAGCGAGGCTGAGGCCGTCATCAACATCGGTATCTCCGGGCCCGGTGTGGTGCTACGGGCCGTGCGCGACCTCGGCACCGGAGCTGATTTCGGAACGCTGTTCGAGGCCATCAAGCGGATGGCTTTCAAAATTACGCGGGCGGGCGAACTCATCGGACGGCGCTGTGCGGAGCGGCTCCGGCAGC
>DATGCC010000056.1:0-5593 GCA_035312345.1 Rhodothermales bacterium | reverse complement strand
AGCGTGCTCACTGACCATGGCTCGTTCTCCAGATCGATAGGCGCCGATTTTAAATCACCGTCGTGGGCGAAATAGAGCGTATCGGCCTCTGTTGGTAGATTCCCGGCTGACGCTGTTGGTGAGCCACTCTCCAGGACCATCACCATCTGTGTCGTCGGCTTCCCGCTGCCGGAGCCCTCCAGGGCCACATAGAGCACGTCGTCAGACACGACGCTGGCCGCGTCAGCGGTCAGCGTAAGCGGGCTCACCGTCAGGCGTTCGATCGCGGCCAGTGAGGTGTCGATGCTGCCGATGTCGACGCTCTGCGTGAAGTTCTTCAATGTCACCGTCAGGTAGTCCGTCGACCCGTCCGAGATGGTCTCGGCATTGAGCACATAGGCGCCGCTGACCGCTGCCGGCGATGGCGCAGCCCGCAATGGCACATCAACACCGCTAACGACCTCGCCGGCCGAATACGTACCCAGAAAGTACTGCTGGCTGATGGCTGCGCCAGAAGCCGGCGCTTTCGTCGTGAGCGCCGGAGCGGCGTCGGGCACGCTCGCGGCCGGCCGGCGGCCAATCAGGCGCGACGATGCGGTGTCGCGCTCTGTTGAAATCTTGATAAATTTGTGGAAGCGGCCGTCGACGGGGTGCTCGACCTCCTGGAGTTCTACAACGCGCGCATCGACCTGGAGGTCATAGGAGGAGCCGTTGAACGCGTCCCGGATGCGGACCCAGGAGCCGATCTCGATCTCGCTGTAAGAGCCCGTCTGGAAGTGCGTCACGTCGAAAAGTTCGGCGTCGTAGCTCGAGAGCGAGCCGCCGTTCTCGCTGAGGTACCTTGCCGCCGCGCGCCACATCTCGTTCAGTCCCATGCGCCCACGGTACTGTATGGGGTAGGTGGTGCGGGTGACGGTGGCGCTATCGACATAGAATACCGTCCCGTCAGCGAGCGCGTTGATGCGGAGCGTTGCGGTTTGGAACCCGAACGGGTCGTCTACCGACGCAATAGGCTCCATGCCGCCGATAGAGATAGCGCGTAACTCCCGGCTGTTCGACTCAGCCTGTTCTTCGCCGGTGGGCCACTCGGTCCCATTGGCGTCTAGAAGCGTGATGCGGATGCGCCCCGACTCGACGTAGAGGTTGACATAGCAACTGTAGTACGGATTGCGCTCCGTGGGACGAATCACCATCGTTGAGGTGCAGATGCCCTGTCCTGTGTTGGCGACCACCTTGGCCGATGACGTGCCGTAGCGCACGTACTGCGCGTCCGTGACCTCGGTGATGGTAGGTGAGGACACGCTGCTGCCGTCGCTGGTCGTGCAACCCTCCCAGCCGTCAGGGAGTCCGCTGGACCACTCGGAGAGGTCGGCGCTCGCCACGTTGGCCCCGGCAAAGAGGTCCGTGTCGGAAAGCCAGTTGTTGAAGGGCGGAATGTCGAAGGGAATCGTGCGCTCCGCTACGTCGTTCTCGCTATCGGCCTCGGCAAGCTCGAGAAAGACAAGTTCCTGCCCGGACGCATCCGACGCAAAGCGCCCGATGCCGCCAAGCCCCAATACGGTACCGCTCACGACGAAGGTGTCGGCATCGGTTACGCTCAGAATCTCATAGAACCCGCCGTCCTCGTTCCCGAAATAGCGCGTCCCGCTGGCGTCAATATCGATATCATAGACAAACGCCGCACCGCGCAGATTGATCGTCGTCTGCCCCGCCGATGGGGTGTCCGTAACAAACGAGGAGATGTCCCATTCGCACTGCCCGAGCGTGATCGGCTCCTCTTCCGTGGAAGAAACAGGCACGATACGGTTGAAATAGTCCTTCGCTCCCGTCGTCTGCCTGAGCTTGATCCGGTTCGCGACGTTCTCCACCGCGCCGCCGGTCGGGCTGTCGATAGGGCGCAGGCTTGGATCTGCGCCGCCGGACTCTTCGCCAGCGGTCAGGCCGATGGCCGTTTTGATGTTGATGTCAAACTTGGAATCGCCGGAGTTCCATTCGACCTCGAACTCCGCCGGCCGGCCGCTGTTGTCTTCGGCGAGGTCGTCCATCAGCTTCCACAGGAGGTCCAGGTGGCTTTCGCCGTTGGACTCCAGCACGACGGCGGACGACGAGAAGGCGCTGTCAACCGTGCCGGCCTGAAAGTAGGGCGGGGCGTTATATGACGAGCCTGTGATGACGCCGAGCGCGTCCGCCACGGATAACCCGGTGAGCGCCAGTGTCACATCAACGAAAGCGTTCGGGGAGCGCTGCACACGCACGGCGCGCCGGTCGAGCATCGTCCAGTAGGGCCAGCAGGTGATGGCAGTGGGGCGGTCCCCTGCGTGTTCAATGTCAGCCTTGACGACGCGCCAGTAAGACTCGCTTGCGTCGTCGTAGGTGATCTTTACAACCTGATTGTCAGTGAAGTGCGTCCTTGCCGCTGCGCCCTTCATGAAGGGGCTGCCGGCCTGAAGCAGAAGGCGAAGGCTGCCCGGGTCGCGTAGCTTATAGGTTGTCGTCACGAACTCGGTAAGCTGGCTCATGACGTTCGTGACGCCGCCGATGTCGAGCGCCGCGCTGTCCGGGGCGTTGTGGATCGTTATGGTAGATATCGTTTTTGGCATCTACCGCCCCCCTCTGATCTTGCTGCGCAGGCTATCTTCGATCATAACCATCAGGCGGGGCACTTCAGTCTCGGTAATGCCCGCGTTTACGTCCCCGATCTGCACCATCACCGGATCACGCGGCTGTGAGGTGTTGTCCGGGAGCGAAAAGCCGGACGGCGGGCCGGATCCCCCGAGGATATCGCGGATATCCTGCAATACAAAGAGAGCGCTCTCCTGAATGGCAATAAGCTCATTGGCCTGGATCTCTGTGATCGTGCGGGCGATCTGGACGGAGCGAGTGAATCCTTCCTCGTCCACGCCGGCCGAAAATGAATCCAAAAGCCGCAGGCCCTCTCTTGCAATGGATTCGGCTTGTTCTGCGGTGAGTCCTTCCTGACTAAACGTGCCGGCAAGGATGGGAGCTATAAGCTCAAGGAGTATTTCTTTAAATTCATCCCGCCCGGCCTGCGTAGACAGGTCGAGCCCTTCGAGTTGTTCGCGCAACTCTTCCGGTAGATCAGGAATCCTGAGAAGCCTATCCAAGAAGAAGTTAAGCTGATCCTGTGCATCTGTAGAGATGAACTCGCTGTAGAACGCGAGCGCTTCAATAGCGCCTTCGATGGTGTTGGAGAACCGGCCAAGCCCCGCGTCTATCCCTGAAAATAAATCAAGGATCGACTCGGAGACGATCCGGGCCGCCTCCCCCGAGCTAAGTCCCGACGCAATGAGGTCAAGGAACTGCTGCTCGAACAAACCTGCGTCAAAGCCCTCGATGCCAAGCGCGTCCAGATCGTCCAGGGCCTTTAGGAAGCTCTCTTCCGTAACCTCGCCGCCAAGTTGCCCGCCTCTTCCTCTGCTCCTGCCCCGGCGCTCGTCAGGGTCAACGCTCCCAAGAAAGCCCTGTAATATATCTTCTCCCGCGTCGATCTGGTCCTGCGATACGTTCGCCCCTATCTGCGCCGCCCCCAGGAGCGCCTTCGTATTCTTCGCAATAGCGCGGGCATTGTCGCGGAGTTGGTCTTGCAGCCGGCGGAACGCCTCGACCTGCGCACGCTGTGATTCGCGCTGTGCGTTCAGTCCTTCGGCAATGCCGCCGAAGACAGAAGCAAGTCCGGTAAATAGACCGATGCCGGATGCCGCTGCGCCTATAGTTCCTAGACTTCCAATGTCCTGTGACAACCTGGATGCGTTAGAAAGCGCCTGTCCTAGGCCCCTGGAAAACTCAAGCGCTCCCTCCGACAGGTCCCCGAAAACATTGGCAAGACCGGTGATTTCGTTGATGAGATCGGCCATTCCCTTCAATTCTTTCTCAATGTCCACTATATGCGATGTTAGGGCCTGCGCATCCCTATCCAGGTCGTCCAGTGTACCTTTAGGAATCTGTCTTAGAGCGCTCGATATGATCTGTGCGCCGTTCTTGGTGGAGTCGAGTATGTCCTTTATGTCATCTTTCGGTTTCTCGAACAGCTTGCCGATCGGCCCCTGAACACCGGCCGCCTCTAGTTTCCCGATCTCTGCCGCCGCCTCCTTGATGGCGTCCCTGAACTCTTGCGCCGCCGCAAGGGCGCGTTGCGCTGTCCTGAGCCGCCTCTCTGCAAGCTCTAGCTGCTCCCTGATCGCCTCGGCCCCGAGCGTCTTTTGAATCTCCAGGAGTTCGGTAATCTCGTCCTGCGCATCGAACACGTCAGCGAGTGCTTGCCGCTGGTCTTCCGACAGATCACCGCGCAATTGTTGGGCGCGAGTGATGGCATCGAGGACGCGTTCGGCCCGATCCACGTCCTCCGGCGAAACGATTGGCGTATCGTCGGTCGGCGTCGTAATGTCGCTAGTTTGAGAATTTACGGCCTGAATCGAAACGTCAAGCGCCTTGCGAGCGCTCTCGTATTCCTGAATAAAGGCAATAGCTTCCTGTATCGATTTTGACTGCTCTTCTAACGCGTCAACCTGTCGCTGCTCAACGAACGAAAGCTCACCTTCTATTTGAAGCCGTGCGAAACTCTCTAGCTCGCTGTTTATCTCTACCAATCGGTTTTGGAGTTGCTCTAGCGGGATCTCACTTAAAGGGGCTGTCGTGAATTTGATTTCAGCAACCCCACCGGTTAGCGCTGCGGCAAGGGGATTCTGTGCCTGTGTGACGAACTCCGCGTTGATTTTGACAGTTCGGCTGCGTAATTCTTTTTCCAGTTCGCCGGTCAAGCGCCTGGCCTGCCTGAGTGCTTCGGTGGTTTCCAGTTCGACGATCAGTTCGGGATCGATGCCCTCGATTTCTTTGAGTGTATTGATCAGGCGTGTTCCGACATCGTCGAACGATTCAGCAAAGCCATTCGCAATGCGTATCGTCTTCTCGAGAAGGGGCAATAGTCTGGTCCCGAGTTCGGTAGCCGCCGCTCCCAGCTTCGCCTTGAAGATATCCCACTGTGCACTGACGCTGTTCAGGCTCCGGGCAAACTCAGTGTTCAGGCTGTCGCCCTCCTCGAATGCGCGCCGGCTCGTCTCCAGCGATTCGGTCAGAAGGTCGGTCTGCTGCGTCAGCGACTGGACGGCCAAGAAGTTCTCATCTCCGAAGGTCTCCTTTATTTTGATCGCCCGGAGGTTCGGCGGCATCGCACGCAGGGCGTCCAGGTACGTTTGCAGTGCTGCCAGGGCGTCGTCACGTACCAGGGTATCGAACTCATCCCGCGTGATACCGATAGTCTCGGCCAGCTTGCCGGACTCGGTCTGCAGTCGTACAAACAGGTTTCGGAGCGACGTGCCGGCCCGCTCGGCAACGATGCCCGAATCGATCAGCACAGCCGAGAGGCCGGCCACTTGATCGGCGGTAAGCCCGATCGAAGAACCTGCTGTGCCGACACGAACCAGGGCGGAGGCGATATTACCCGCGAGCGCCGTCGTGGTGTTCGACAGTTCGTTGAGAACCGACCCGATACGATCCGCCTGCGTAATCGGGATGTCAAAGGCGTTCGCAATACGCGCCACATTAGAGGCAGCTTCTTCTGCCGAAAGCTCGGTAACGCGAACCAGCTTGGCTACCG
>DATGCC010000055.1:0-7811 GCA_035312345.1 Rhodothermales bacterium | reverse complement strand
GTAGCGCCAGAAGAGCGGCGTATGGGCGGCGGTGAGGACAGGGTAGCGATAGCGGCGATAGATGCCGTTATGCGCCTCAACGGGTTCATTGGGGCGGGTAATGAGGAATTCGTGCGCCTCGCGGAGCGTGTGGAGCCGTTCGTCGAAGATCTCGGTGGCACTGTCTGCGGCCAGATCAGAAGAAGTAGACATAGGTTGGGTTACTGCGAGTAGCGAAGAGAAAAGAAGTCAGGCGGGCACAGGCTGATCGACCGGAGAGGTGCCCGGCGTGTCCGAGGCCGAGCCGGGCGTCCCTGTCGGGGGAGCCTGCTCCAGGTTCGGCTGCTCCGGGTAGTCTTGCAGCTTGTCGTACCAGTTGACTTTGAGAATCGCCGCGGTCACGAGCACGACGCCGACGGCGATGGCGAGCGAATCGAAATCCTCAATGACCAGGAAGATGCCAATGGCAACCAGCCCGGTCTGCCACGCAATGCCGACGAGGATGTTGACGAGGTCGCGGCCAAAGTCTTTGTTCGCCTGGATTTCGGGATGCTCGGCGACAATGGCTTCGTGGACAGGTTTCCAGAAGCCCCACGGGCGGACTTTCAGATAGAAGTTCTTGAGCACTTTGGGCGGGTCCGGCTCGGTCAGCAGGCTCCCGGCGACGCAGCCGATGAGCGAGATCACGAGGATGATGGGAAAGCCGTAGAGCGGTGTGGCCTCACCATAAGCTCCGGCCATCATCCAGGGTACCGCCCCGGCCCCGATGATGCCACTGAGCATGCCCCAGAAATAGCCGTAGCTGTTGAATCGCCACCAGTGCCATTTCAGCAGGTTCGATGCTGCATAGCCGCCGTAGAGTGCCCCGACGAGCCATTGTACAATGGTGTTCAGGTTCGTCGCGATCAGCCCGAAAGCCGTGCCGACGATGACCACCAGAATCGAGACGAGGTAGCTCATCCAGACGTAGCGTTTCTCGGGCGCGTCAGGGTTGATGTAGCGCTTGTAGATGTCATTGACGATGTAGGCCGGGGCCGCGTTGACGGTTGCCGCATAAGTGGACATAAAAGCCGCCAGCAGCGCGGCGATGAGCAGGCCGAGCAAGCCCGTCGGGATGAACTCGCGCAGGGTGAAAGGGAGGATGAGTTCAAAATCTACGTCGGACCCCATCGCGCTTAACTCGTCGCGGAAAAAGACGAGGGCGAGGACCGTCAAGCCGGTGATGAGGATGTAGCGCGGGATCATCAGCACGAGGCTCACGAAGCCACTCATCTTGGCGGCATCCTTCGGTGTGCGGGCCGAGAGGATGCGTTGCATATCGTAATTGGGCGCTGGCCCTGCCATGCTGGAGAGGAGGCCCTTGAAAAGCATCATCATGAAGAATGCCCCGAAGATGGTGTAGCCATCGGCTGCGATTTTTTCATTGGCTGAGGGCAACAGCGCCGACCAGTCGAGGTCGAGTTCCCAGCCAAACCAGATGTTACCCCAGCCCGCCGGCGTGACGGCAGCCAGCACCTCGGGCGAGACCTGCTGCATGGCGATGACACCCACCCACAGGCACGCTATCGTCATGATGAAGAACTGAAGCACTTCGGTGAAGACGACGCTGAACATCCCACCTTTGACCACATAGAGCGTAGCGATAGCGGTGACGATGAGGCCGTAGAGATGGGCGTTGACGGTCGCATCAGCGGCCAACTGGAAAGGGATAAAAGCCGCTGCAAAGGCCCCAATTCCAATGAATCCGTATGCCAGAAAGCCGACGACGTTGATGAGTGCAAAGAGCACGACGACGAAGTGTGACAGCTTCGCTCCGGTGCCGTCGCCGAACCGAAAGCGGATCCACTCGGCCCCCGTCATCACTCCGGACCGTCGGAGCCAGATCGAGAGGTAGACCATCAGGAAGATCTGGTTGAAGACCGGCCAGAGCCACGGTATCCAGACACTTTTGAGGCCATAGACGAAGAGGAGGTACACCAGCCACATCGTCCCGCTGATGTCGAACATGCCAGAGGCGTTCGACAGGCCGAGGGCATACCACGGGATGGTATTGCCGCCGAGGAAGTAATTCTGGATGCTGCGGGAGGCTCGCTTGGAGATCCAGAACCCGATCCAGATCGTCGCTACCACGTAGGCAGCGATGATGAGCAGGTCAATGAGGTGGAGGCTCATGAAGTAGCTGGAGGATGCGCAAGGGAAGGGACCCTCTATGGTAAGGGGCCAGGGAAATAAAGGGAAGGAGGTATAGCGGAGGTCAAAACCCTCTGCCACACCTCCCCCTATGCGCTTTCCGCCTCGGCGGAGAGAGAGCAGCCAGCCAAGCTACTTCCCTCTCTCCGCCGTAAGGAAGCGCACGGTGTTACTTGAGGAGCACCATGCGGCGGACCTGTTGACCTACCGAGGTCTGTAGCCGGTAGAAGTAGACGCCACTGGCGAGCGACGACCCATCGAAGGCGATCTGGTGTGGCCCGGCGACCTGTGTTCCATCCACCAGTGTGGTGACTTTGCGTCCCAGCACGTCATAGACGGTGATGCTGATGTGATCGACCGCGCCCAGTTCGTACTGGATCGTTGTGACCGGGTTGAACGGGTTGGGATAGTTTTGCCGCAGCGCGTAGCCATCGGGCAGTTCATTATCCTCGATGCCTGTCGTCGTGCCTTCGTAGGTGTTGAAGATAGCGTAGTCCAGGTTGATGTCTCCGCCAACGGTGTTCAGCGTCATTGTGTGCGCGCCGCCGCCCACGTTGAACCGGTCGCCCAGCACGTAGGTCGCGCCCGAGCTGGCCGGGAACATGATGTCGGCTACTTTCACGCCATCGAGGGAGAGTTCGGCTGTGCCGCCGCTAGCGGAGGTGTAGAAGAACTGGGGCAGCACGCTGCCGGCGTTGGATACCAGTTCCACACTCCAGGACACGCTACCGCCCGCGCCCAGGGCCACCCACTGGAAGCCGTTGGGGCAATAGTCGAGGGGATCACCGCCGGGCTCTGTCTCACAGAAGGCTCCGGGCCCTACGGCATTTGCATCCGGGGCTCTCAACTCAACCAGCACGTTTTCAGTGCCCGCTTCGAGGACGTCAATCCCTGCGAATTGCTGGTCGCCCCAGGAAGGCTCGATGCGGATGGTGTTCATGCCCGCTGGCAAGTCCAGGGCTTCGGGGAATTGGGAGACTTCCGACTGGATGATCTTCGTCCACACCCACTCATCGGCAGGGATACCCACATGCGGGTTTTCACACGGCTCACTATCAGGATCGTAGGCAATATCCCAGATATACTCGCCATAGCCGAAGCAATCCTTGATGCCGCCACCTTCCTGGTTGACCCCATTGATGATGATCTTCTGACCGCGGGTATCGTTCCCTTTCAAGTTGGTCCACACATTCAAATCGACGGTGGTGGCTTCTGCCAGCTCAAAGGTCCACTCAATGGTACCACTGCCAAATTCGTAGTAGGTAAATCCTTCTACGCTCTGTACCTCGGCACTACCATCAAGGATGCCTGCTTCGGCCTCAGAGGAGGGGAGGGCGATGGTTTCTTCTGGGGTGCCACCGGCCAACTCTTCTAGTTGCGCAAGGTAGGCATCGCGGTTGGCAAGGTAATCCGCCTTGGCGTCGGGGAACCAGTTGAGGTCGCCCAGCGGCAGGCCATCGGTCCCATGGTCGAGGAGTGCGGTGTTTGTATACGTGAAGTCCTCTGGTAACGGCCACACGTTAGCCAGGGGGTTGGCATCGCGGCCGGGATCCCAGTAGACCAACTCCCAGGGCGTGGCTTCTGCGTTGACCCACTGGCTGACAAAGGTTTCCATCTGGGCATAGACCTCGGCCGTTGTGGGCGCGACACCAATCCCTGGCTGCTGATTGAGGTTGTCCTGAATGACCATGCCGCCGTAGAGGTCAAAGAAGCTCTGCGTCGAGTCGCTGACGAGTGGCTGGGTATGGATGCTCAGGTCACCGTAGAACGCTTCGAGGGCGGGGTCCCGCCACCAGTTGTTGTTGGCCAGGAGGATGCGTCGGCTGTCTTCCAGGCCGAAGCGCGGCGGCAGCGCGGAGATGTTGAAAACGCCCACAAACGGGTCGAAGCTCGCCTCGGTGTTGCCCTGGGCGAGCCAGGTCGCCAGGCGGTCATCATATTGCTCCTGGCTCTCGCCCTGCCAGAACGGGTTGATGAACAGGTTGTTGGCGAGGTAGGCCTGCTGCCAGATGTTGCCGGTAGCGAAGTTGCGCCCGAAGTTGACCAGGGTGTTGTGGTTGAAGGCGAAGTACCCTACAGGCTGGGATTCGGACTGGAACGGGAAAGAGGTGAGGTTGAAGAACGAGTTGTTCTCGAACATTACCACGGCAGCGCCGCCTTCGAGCCGAAGAGCACGACCGCCCCAGATCTGGTCCTGGATTGACGCGTTGCGGAAGAACGAGTTGGTGATGTAGATCTCATTCCCACCACCTGATTTAAAGCCGAGGTGATGCCAGGTATTGCGGTCGAAGACCACGTTGTCAAAGACAAACGTCGAGTTGCTTGAGTTGACCGTGATGGGTTCGTAGGCACCTGCTCCGGTGTTGTCCAATCCCATGAGCCACACGTTTTTCAGGGTGAGGCCGCCGTTGCTATCGCCACTGCTTTCGATCATGAGCGGGTCGGTGGCCCCAGTCTCTGTATTCTGAAAGCGCTGGATAATGGCAGGGCCACAGTCGTCGTCGCCATCGCCACAGACGTTCTCGCCACTCGCAGCGCCCTGGTCCGCCGTCTGGCCGACGATGCGGAGGTCGAAGCCACTGTTGGTAATGTGGGTATCGTTATAGTAATAGCCGCCCCGCTTGAGCACATAGACGCGGCCCGCTGTGCGGTCGTCATCATTCGCGATGGTGTTGGTGAGGGCGTTGATAATGGGTTCACCGGTGCCCGAATCCCATTCCACCACACATTCATCTTCGTTGGCAGGACAGTCCGTAAAATCCTGTGCTGCCGCCTGTTGAGGCGAGGCCATGAGCAGCATTGCCGCAAGGAAGTAGTAAGCAAGTTTCATGTTGATCCTCGTGGTTTGTATTAGAGAATACCCCTCGCACGTCAGGCGTCTGCACAGACGCGCCAGCGGGAGGTTTTCGATAGAATGCTAAAAGCGGTACCGGGCCCCTACATCGATGGTATATCCATACAGTTCGCGGTACGATGGATACGTCTCGACAAAGCCATCCGTCGATCTCTGACCGGTGAAGTTGCGGTCCGGTCGGTTGTTCAGGTTGTTCAGGTTGGCGAAGACTTCCAGGCCCACACCGAGCTTCTGGCGCACCGACACGTCGAACCGGGAGTACGCGCCCACGAAGTCATCGGCAAGGGGGTTGTTCGTGCTGATGAAAGATGCCGTATTGCTCTGATAGAGATAGGAGAGGCGCGTTGAAAAGCCTTTGTAGTCTATGCCGAGGGTGGCATTAAACAGGTGCGCGGACTGGCCCGGCATCCGTCCCGTGCGGGTCGTATCGGTGATGGAATAGGTGTACTGCGGCGGGCGCGACCCGGTAATGTATTCGCGGTCCTTCTGGTAGTAGTGGTACGTCGTCTCCGACCAACCACGCGTGTAGTTGACGTTGAGCACCAGCCCACGGAGCACGCCCGGCAGGTAGGGGAAGTTGGTCTGCCATTCCACCTCGAAGCCCCAATACTTGGCCGGTTCCTGGTTATTGATGGTCGTCTGAAGGTTCGGGGCCTGGCCGAGCCAGCCATCAGGAACGTTGCTGCCCTCCGGTACGCCGATGATGGTGGTGTCGCCATCGACTACGAATAGCTGGGTGGGATACTGGACATCCAGGATGAGGTCGTTGATGGTCTTGCGAAACCACGACACGCCGAACAATCCGAAGGAACCGCTTACAAGCTGCGCCGAGGCATCGTAGTTGGTCGCCTGAGCCGGGCGCAGTTGTGAGGCCGCAGCACGGATGAAGGATCCGGTGTTGTTGATGCTGGTGATCGGTGCATACTGGTTGAAGTTGGGACGCGAGATGGTTTCCGTGCGGGCCATGCGTAGCGACAGCCATTCCAGAGGGCGGATGTCCACATGCACCATCGGTAGCCAGAAGGCATTGTCGCGCTCTACTTCGAGGTCTTCCAGGTCAGCCGGCGGTCCGTCGCGGAAGGCGTTCACCACTTCCCGAAAACGCTGCCCGTTGTAGCGCGAGAAGTCCCGCTCGTACCGAACGCCCGGAATGATCGTGACGTACCGACCAATGTTCAGTTCGGCCATCACATAACCGGCCTGATACTGCTCGATCCCGTCGTAGTCCTGCCCCAGCGACTCGATGGAATTGTGCACGTACTCGCTCTGACACGCCTCACTCTGCAAGGCGCGTGTCAATTCCATCAGGAGGTCTTCATCGGGTACGGTACCGAGGCCAAAGTCGCCGTCGAGGAATTCGTCCGCGCGGTCAAAATCGAGTTGCAGCAATTCAATAGGGATGCCCGGTGTGTAGAGCGAGTCTGTAAGCGCGTAGCGTTCCGCCCAGTCGGGCCCGAGCACGTTCAGTAGACAATCCCTGCTATTGTTGTGGCCGTCTGGATACCGGAGCCCCTGGCGGCCATCGCGCTCCCGGTCATACACCCGGTCCAGCCAGCGAAGCTTGCCACCGGCTTTAACGTAGCCTCCAAGCAAATCACCGATCCGAATCGGCGTTTGCAGATTCAGTTGAACACCGAACTGGTCTTCATCAAGCTGATTGGAGTCTACCCAGATGGATGTCAGGGAGATCGAAGAATCCTGCTTGATCTCATTCCAGACATCGAAGGCTGAGTACCCGAAGAGGTCTGAGCGACCGAGGGTGTCGAGCGCCGACCCGTCATTCTGGAATTCCCACAGATAGTTCTCCGGCGTATCCCGGCGTGAGGTGGTGTACGATACCTGCGCATCGTACTTCAGGAAGCCCAGGTCCTGCTCTATGCCCAGCCCGCTCGTCAGGATAGAGGTCGTACTGTTATCCATCTGGACGCTGGCTTGCAGGTTGTCTACCGTGGGGGCATACCTGCGGTACAGCCCATCATTGCTGAGCGCATTGTAGAAGGCATTCGCGGTGATGCGCCCGGAGGGGAGTGTATAGTCCAGCAGCAAACTGCCCCCGGCCCGATCCCGGAGAATGGTCTCTTCACGCAGATTAAAGGAATCGAAGCGGGTGTCCAGCGAATCCGTCAAGGGGTTCCGCTGACCAGACTGCCAGCCGATCCCGACTTTGTCGGCACTTCGGTTGTACCGGTCGACGTTAAAGGTAGCAATGGCACCGAGTCGGTCGCTGAAGAACCGGTTGCTCACCGTGCCCACAAACTTGTAGTTGCCCAGATCTTCCTGGAGGCCAGTATAGCCGCCCTGGGCGAGCAGGTCGAACAACAAGCCGGACGGTGCATTTCGAAGCCGCAGGTCGATATTTCCACCGATGGCATCGCCATCCATATCTGGCGTAATTGCTTTCCGCACCTCAATCCCGTCGAGAATGTTCGAGGAGACCAGCGAAAGGTCAACAGAGCGGTCGTTCGGGTCGGTGGTGGGCAGCCGCACGCCGTTGACGGTGACCGTGTTGAACTTGGGTGCCAGGCCCCGGATGGCGACCTTGTTGGCCTCGCCGCCTGACCGCTGGATCGCAATCCCTGGCAGACGACCGATGGACTCGGCCGCATTGTTGTCGGGAAGTTCCTGGATACGGTCCCGCGAGACGACGTTCTTGATGGTGCGGTCGGAGAACTGCTCGTTAATGGCTGCTAGCTGTCCGGCGACCTGTGCCGTCACCACAATTTCTTCGCCCTCAACGCTTTGCCATTCCAACTCAAAGTTTTCTACCAGTGTCTCCCCATCCGCGGCG
>DATGCC010000054.1:0-7443 GCA_035312345.1 Rhodothermales bacterium | reverse complement strand
CGCAGCTCTTCCATCCCAGTAGTAGCCTGGGAATGGCGGACGTAGCCAGGTGCCAGCACCTCGTCCCAGGCATCGACGTTGCCCGTGTTGACGCCGCGGGCCGTTATGTACCGGACGACTGCTTTGTTGGCTTCTTCCTTTTCCGTAACGGCTGCTGTTTGCTGCGCGTACCCGAGTAGTGGGCAGCAGGCAAAGATCATCAAGAGCATGCTATGCAGTATCATGATTTTTTGCATGGGGGTGCCCCTCTGTTGGTGAAACATAGAACAAGCATCTTTTCCCTAAGCGATACGCCTGGAGGAAGTGGCCCATCTCTCTATCGAGCGGGCTACTTTGCCAACAACATCGTGCGAGCGTCGACGAAACCACCCGCTTCGAGTCGGTAGAGATAGACCCCGCTGGGAAAATCTGTGGCTTCAAAATTGGTCTCATGCGCACCAGCGGCCTGCAACCTGTCCACCAGCAATGCTACCTCGCGGCCCAGCACATCGTAGACGGCCAGGCGCACCTGCGACGCCTGAGGCAAGGCATACCGAATGGTCGTCTGCGGATTGAAAGGGTTGGGGTAGTTCTGATCGAGTTGGAAAAAGGAAGGCACATCGGCCTGCTCAACGAGACTGCCCGTGTCGTCCCGTTGCTTCAAGAGATAGATGGGCCAGGGCCCGAACTCAGCAACACGCGTCCGCGCAGCATTCTCGACGCTCCCGGCAGCAGTCAACCCGACCGACGCGAAACCCCGAAATGTGGCCCCGTTGAGCCTGGACATACCGCCGACCGTGTGCGGAGCGATGTGCTGGTACGACTGCGCCTGCGCAGGAGGCACCGCACCGAGAATACCCAGCAGGAGCGCGGTGAAGAGCGGTTTCCATTTCATGTTATTTCACCAGAAGCATTGTGCGTGTTTCGACGAAATCGCCCGCTTCGAGCCGGTAGAGGTAGACACCACTGGCCAGATGAGTTGCGTCGAAGGAGGCGGTATACCGACCGGCCTGTTGCCACCCATCAACCAGCGTTGCCACCGGGCGACCGAGTAGATCATAAATCCGAAGCGTCACATGTTGGGATGCAGGTACGGCATACCGAATCGTGGTGCTCGGGTTGAACGGATTGGGGTAATTGGGCTGTAGGGCAAAATGCCTCGGCACCAGTGCATCTGCCTCATTGATGCTCGTCGGCATGGCACCTTCGATGATGTCAGCCAGTTCGGCCCGTGCGGCTTCCCAGACATCAGGATCCGTGGGCCAACTGATATCGGCGAGCACCCAGGTAGGATCAGAGGGATCTTCCACCCCCAGATCCCAAAGTATGCTTGGCACGATGGCATCTACGATGGCTTGCACCCGGCCTGGGTCGGTAGCCGCCGCCATCGCCAGGTACTCGACATCCTGGATGCCCCGCCGCCAGTGTTTCAGCCGCAGGCTGGCAAAAGGCCCTTGCACGCCGTAAGAATCTCCGGGGAAGCGCAGGTCGGTGCCGGGATAGAACAGCACGCCGTCGCCGTTGAGGTAGTTGCCGCCCGTCTGACCGAGGCTGGCGTCCGTCCTGTCAAAATCGCCGAAGGTGTGGGCGGTCTGGAAGACGTTGGTCTGTCCGGTGTTGCCCTGGAAGTTATTGTAGTAGGTTGATTCCCAGTAAAACCAGCGGTCGATGCCTTTTTTGTATTGCCCCCAGGCCAGCTCGCGCAGCGCTACGCCGTCATCTTCGGTGGCCAAGGAGCCGGAGGCGGGCCGGTTGCTGTTGTAGAAGAAGACGCGTTTGGCCGGGTTGTTCGCATAGCTATCGACGGCCTGTTGCCATTCGTTGGTCAGCCCTACGTTGAACCAGGAGGTCGGCACATCAAGCGCCGGGGTGTTGGCCGCCGCCGCGGGAATCGACATCGTAGCCATAGATGGCAGGCGCTGGCCGGGACCGGGATTGTTATCGATCCACTGCGCCCACTGCTGAATCTGTGGGTAATCGTCCGATTCGTCGATGAGATAGAGAAAGTATTCCGTGTCGGGCGCGTTGGCCTCGAACCAGGTCACCCAGCCGTCCGAATGGCTGCGCATCGCTGCTTCGCCTTCGCCCTGCCAACTCCAGCTTCCATAGGTCCCGATAGAGTAGATGTTGTTGCCGATGCCGACGCCGGGACCGTCATAGCCGTTGGCGGCGGTAAAGAGGCTGCCGTCGAGACGGGGGAGCCATTGGGGATGGGGTCGGTCCAGTTGGTTGCCGTCGTTATCCCAGTCCATGCTGCGCTCGTTGCCATCAATGAGCGAGATGCGGTGGCGGTGCGCCAGTTGAAAATGGCGGTCGCGGATGAGCCGGGCGGCGTTGTCGGCAGCGCTCCCCTCTTCTGGATATTCGGTGCCCAGATAGCGTGCGTTGAGGTCTTCATATCCTACGAAGAGCATCGTCTTTGCGCGAGGCCTGTCGGGCAACGTGAAGCCGCGCACGACCAGTTCGACAGGAAGCTCATGCGTGACACTGCCATTCTCCCGAATCGTGACTGTGCCCCGATACATGCCCGGCGATGCCGTTTTAGGGATATAGATGTCCACCCAGATGCTCTGATTCTGCCCGGCGGCCACGTCGAAGCTAGAGACCAACTCCAATGGAACGGCAATATCGGGATAGAACGTGTTGTGATCGGGTCGGTCCTGCCAGGTCCCCATGCCGTCGCCCGGCCCCGTCCACGGACGCCGGAATCGTTGCGGGATGTGGCGTTCGTCGTAGTTGTATCCGGCGAAAAACAGGTCGGTGCTGAGTCCTTTGATTTCCAGGTAGCGCACGTAGAAAAGCTCGATGGGCCGGTTGACCCAGTTGAAGACGCCGTCGCCACTGGCTGGCGCTGCGCTAATAGTCGCTCCCTCTGGTCCCATCAACGTATCGAAGGCAAGCGTGACGTTGGAGGCGCTCGTCGTGGGCGCTTCGAGGATCAGGTTGAAGGCGACGACTTCGTTTTGGGCCCCGAAAAGGGAGACCGTCGTGCCGTCCCACACGCTGTTAAGCACGCTGCCCGGATTGGCGCTGGCGCGGAGTTCGTCGTGCGTCACTTTGTCGCCGCCGTCGTTGGCCCACACCGCCACAATGTTGCTGGCCGCCCTGGGCGTATGCTGCGCCTGCGCGGGAAGCCCTACGAATAGGCTCAAGATCAGCAAGATCCCGTTCCGGGTAGATGAAAGAAGATGATCGGTTCGCATACCTACCTCCAGAAGTGTCAGCCTACTGGCTCGGACTTTGTTTTCGCTCATGAATGAATCGTGCACGGGCTCCCCACCGGGATTACTTGACCAGCAGCATGCGCTGATCCTCGGTGAATGGACCGGCCTCAAGACGATATAGATAGATGCCGGTAGGCAACCCGGCAGCGTCGAAGCGCACTTCGTAGTGGCCGATGGGCTGGCTGGCATCGACCAGCGTGGCGACCTCCCGACCGAGCACATCGTAGACCTTCAGCACGACGTGGGTGTGCAGTGGCACCGCGTAACGAATTGTGGTAACCGGATTGAACGGGTTCGGATGGTTCTGGTACAGCGCGAAGGTCTGGGGTACGTCCAGGCCGTTTTCGGTGGGCATGCCACCAGCGACCGCCTTGCTCGCCTCGGCCGTGTTGCCATACGCGCCGAGGTTGACCTGTCCGCCATTGGGGGCTGGTTCGTTAGCGTAGGCCGCCGCAGGATCGCCCACGTCAATGGCCGGGCTGTCGTTGGTATCGATCATCCAGGCGGTGCTGGTCGGTTCCCAGCGTCCCCCCGAGGACCGCAGGTGATAGTCGCCCACTCCGGGGTTGGCGAATAAGGGATCGGCGGACAAGTTGCCCGTTCCGGCTATGGATTCCTGGGACAGTGTATAGGATACGGCCAACGGAGACGCGGAATCGGCCTCAAAGTCCTCGCCGCCGTTGCCCCAGAATATTGAGTTGCTAACGGTCGCCTCAGAAAGCACATCCAGGAGCAATCCGTTGCCACCCTGGCTGTCCGGGCAGTTGTGATCTGCCACGGTAACGTGCATCAGAGTGGCCTTTGAGCGAACGCCATCGCCGCCATCCACGTAGATGCCTGCCCCGCCGATCTCTGAGCACTGGTTGTCATAGATCAACTCGTGCATCAGCACCGCTTCCGCGCCGTCGTCAATGAACACGCCCGCGCCAGCCGTCGGGGCATAGTTGCCGGTCACGACATTATAGGCAAGCATAGCCGTGTTGCCGGGGTTAAAAAACGAGAGGCCACCGCCCCAGCCGTAGCCGAGGTCCCGACCGACTTCATTACCCCGAATCAGGTTGTGCGAGATCTCGGCGGTTGGCGCGCCGATCTCCAGGCCGCCGCCGTGATCGCTCATGCCTACGTTGCCTTCGATGGTGTTCCGACGGACAACGACGGTCCCGCCAAAGAGCGCCACACCTGCGCCGCGCCCCGACGTATTGTTGCGGATGATGTTGTCGGTGAGGGTGATGTCGGCATCCGTGGCATAGACCCCACCCCCTTCCGTATCATCGATGCTTGGTATGTCGGCCCGGCGGCTGTCGTTTGCTTCGACAACGTTGTTGGCAATCGTCGGAGCACCGCCTTCGATATACAGGCCCCCGCCCAGCGCGAAATACGGTAAACCCGCCGTACTACCACTGCCACCCGTGATCCGAAAGCCATCGACGGTGCTGGTTCCGGCATTGAGTAGCGTAAGGGTCGCGTCGGTCCCGTCGCCCTGGACATGGCTGATGTTCGTGGCTGGCGTACGATTGCTAAAATCACCACCCGTGCCACTGCTGTAATCGGCAGCGGAGCCCCCGGCATAGCCTCCCTGCAGCACCACCGCTTTATCCTGGATGCGCACGTTCTCGGTGTAGGTACCCGCAGCAACGTGAATCACATCTCCGGCCAGGGCTGCATCGACGGCCTCCTGCAACGTATCGAAGGGGCGCTGGGCGGACCCGTCTTCCGTGCCTGTGGTGTTGTCATCGTCTACGTAGAGAGAGGATGCCGCTCTATCCAAAATGGTACGCATGACGACGATGTTGTAGGGCACCCAGGTGGACATGACATAGTAGAGCGTCACCTGCTCGTTGGCCTCGTCGATCTCGGTCAACGGCTCGATGAGGTAGGGGCCATACTCGCCGCCCCAGGTCCCTTCCTGGCCGGGGGGCGCGAGGTCGTCGCAGCAGTCTCCCTGTTGTGGCGTACATGCCTTGTGGATGAACTGGCAGTAGCCGTCGTCCTCCCACGGGTGGAAGATCACCTCCGGTGTGCTCCACGGTCCCCAGGGCCGGGCGGCTGTCTGGAGTTGAATGCCACGGGGATCCGCACAATTATAAAGCAGCATCCACAGGCGCAGGGTTGCATCGAAGTGCACCGAGAGTTCTCCGACACAGGGATTCCCCATCGCAAAAAGAGCATGCGCTGCCGATTCATCGTTCCGCCAGCTAGGTTGCCCCGTGGCAGGATCCAGGCCCGCGAAGTAGTGAATTGCCGTCTTATCCTCGATCTGATTGGCAGGCACGGCAGCCAGGTACACTTCACTTTGCCGATACGTCCCGCTGCCAAAGAGCAGGATCCAGTCGCCGCTCTGAGGAGGCAGCCCCGCATCCGGTGGGAGCGCTACCTGCTCGGCTGAGACGTTGATGAAATGGTGATCGCTGAAAGCATAGACCGGGGTGAAGGTCTGCCCTTCATCGTCAGAACGGCTCAGGAGCGAACGGGTCATCGTCCCGGTGGTAAACCACACATACATAGCATCGTCAATGCTGGTCCCATCAGTGGGCACGTTGAAGCAACCCAGATCGACGCCCGGCACGACCGGCGAGCGAAACGTCGAAGTGCCGGGGTGGGTCACGAAATCCAAGCCGGGACAGGGATCGCGCTGCGGTTCCATGGCATGGGCCACGGCATCTCCGCACGCGTGGTTCAGGCCGTTGTTTTCCTGGGGTCCTGTCGGCAACGCATCGCCGAAGAGGAACCACAGCCGTCCCTGATGCAGAAAGGAAGGGCCGAGGTCGGTACCGCCCAACCGGAACCGGTCCCATGTCTCGTTCACCGTGGGTCGGTCCAGCATCTCGTCGTACTGTCCGGTCAACTGGCACACCCGGGTCGTCTCGACCTTTGTAAGCGGCGGCGCGGCCATGTGGGACGCTGCGGTGGCTCCCTGCGCATAGCCAGCGGCGTTCCACAGCGAAGCCAGCAAAAACAGGCACAGCGCGCCATATACGCATCGCCCATCGAATCGGTACGCTGCCCGTGGTGATGTTCTTCTATGCATGGATCATTCCTTTCTTTATCGCAGTGAAGTTGCATCCAGGTAGGATCCCTGGCTACCTAAGCGATGCGGCTCTGGTAGCCCCTAAAAATCGTCTTCCTGGCGGACCATGCTGCGCGTCTCGGGCTGGCCGTAGAGCCGGGGATGGAGGTAGAAGCCCCGCGCCTCTGGCTTCTTGTCCTGCTCCACGACGATGCGGTTTTCCTCGGCCCAGGCGTCCTGCCGGATGCCCGTCACCTGCCACGAGACTTCCATGCCCGGCGTGCCCCCTGCAATCCTGAACTGGTTGCCGCTGATTTTTTCGGCGATGTAGAGATTCGGCCCTGGTGCGCCGATGGCCGTGATTTGATAGCGAAAGTCGCGGTTGAGCATCTCGAAATAGGCGGGTAGCGTGACGACCGCTTCGCCTGCGGCGTCGAGCACGGCGTTGCCGTTGTAGACATTCATCATGTCCGGGCTCTCGACGAAGCTGTGGGCAAGGTACTTGTTGGCCGGGTCGAGCGGGTGGTCGATCTTGAACGAGCCGCCGCCTTTCGAGAGTGTGCCGGTCACGTTCACATTGCCGAAGAACTGACCGGCGGCAGCACCTGCACTGCTGACCCGGATGCCATCCCGCCCGGCGTTTTGGATCTGTATGCCGTCAAAAGTGGCCTGATTGACCTGGACCCCATTGGTGCTGGCCTGGTCAACCTGTAATCCGTTTGCAGTAGCACTGAGGACATAGAGGCCATGCTGCCCTGCGCTACGCACGACTACGCCATGGCTGGAGGTGGTGTTGATATCCACCCCGCGCAAGGCGTTGGCGACGTTCAGCCCGAAGCGACCAGCCGAGTTAATCAACACACCATCGGTTCCAGCCTGATCAACCTGCAAGCCATTCGTGGTAGCATTGGCAATACCTACCCCGAATTGCCCCGCGTTACCAACACGGATACCATCACGGCCGGCATTCTGTATATGGAAACCGTCAGCTACTGTTTGAACAACCTCCACACCATTGGTGCCGGCCTGGTCAATCTGTAATCCGTTTTCAGCAGCACTCAGGACATAGAGGCCATGCTGCCCTGCGTTACGCACGAGTACGCCATCGCTGGAGGTGGTGTTGATATCCACCCCGCGTACGGCGTTGACGACGTTTAGCCCGAAGCGCCCCGCCGACTGGATGTACACCCCGTCACTCCCGGTTGAGAGCACAGAGACACCACGATTGGCTGA
>DATGCC010000053.1:0-6949 GCA_035312345.1 Rhodothermales bacterium | reverse complement strand
GAAAATGGTTGGAAGGTGTCCCGGCTAGAGTCTAAGGATTGGTACAAAACCTAAACTCTCGGCCTACAATCCAGCCTACAATGCTAATTATCTTTTTGTATAAACATATACAACACAACACTTAACAACACCGAGTCCATTCCTGAATATGGGCTCGCCAGCGCGCTGGGGCTTGGCATCGGCGGACTGGTGAACGTCTTGCCCAACCTGCACCTGGGCTTCCAGGCAACCAACCTCCACAACCCCAAGCTGGCTGGACGTGAATCCCTTGACCGCTCGCTGTCGCTGGGGCTAGCCTATACGCCGGTCGATCAACTGCTCGTGGTGGTTGATGCCTACCAGGATCCTGACTTCTCGCTCTCCTTTCGTGGCGGTATCGAGGTGCAGCCGGTGCCCGTCCTGGCGCTACGGGCTGGCATGACGACGGAGCCGAGCCGGTTTACGGCAGGTGCCGGGCTGCGGCTGGGCAAACTGGCAGCGGATCTGGCAGGAGAAAAGCATGAAGTGCTGGGCTGGTCGCCTGCCATCTCTTTCGGGGTGCAATGGTAAGACGACGTTGCCATATCGTCCTCTGCGTAGCGCTGGCAAGCTGCTGGCTGACCGTGACGGCAGTAGCGCAGGTCCAGCCGGACTCGACGCAAACGGAGGAAACTGTCGAAGCCGTGCTCGAAGACATCGAAGACACCACGGGCGACCCGACGCAACTGGCTGAACTCCTCGACGACCTGGAAGCCAACCCGCTCGACATCAACATGGCCTCTGCGGACGACCTCGCGCTAATTCCCGTGTTTGGCCCATTACTCGGTCAGCAGATCGTCGCGTTTCGGGAAATCTTTGGCCTGTTCGAGTCCATTCCCGAATTGCGCGCGGTGGAAGGAATCACCGAAGACGTTTTCCTGGCCGCACGCCCATATCTCACCATTGGCCCCACGCTTGAGGTCACCCCCACCGATGTGGCCCGTCCCCCTTCCGCACTACGGCAAGCGTTCAGTGACCTCACTTACGAGATCATCCAGCGGGTCGGGCGGCGACTCGACCTGGGACGCGGCTATGACGACGACACCACCCGTACCACCTACGCCGGATCGCCCGACCGGCTCTACACCCGGCTGCGCGTGCGCTCCCGACGGCAACTCAGCCTCAACATCACGCTCGACAAAGACCCCGGCGAACGGTTTGCCTGGGAGCCGGACAACCAGAGCCTTGGCTACGACTTCGTCTCGGCGCATGCCGCCCTGAGCAATGTGGGACGGCTGCAAACCCTCGTCGTTGGCGACTACGTGGTCAACTTCGGGCAGGGCCTTGTGCTGTCGCGGGCCAGCGCCTTTGGTAAGGGCCGCGAGCCGGTGCGTCCCATCGCCCGTACGAGCCGGGGCGTCATTCCCTATGGCTCGACCGATGAAAACAGCTTTATGCGGGGCCTGGCTACCAGTTGGCGCGTGGCCGATAATCTGTCCGTGACGGCCTTCGCCTCCCGCCGCACCCTCGACGCAGGACTCATTGAGCCAGATACGATCTCCGGGGATTTCCAGGATCTGACAGAGGCTACTTCGCTATCCATCAGTGGGCTGCACCGGACGCCGACCGAAATCAGCAAGAAGGACGCGGTGCGCGAAGACATCCTGGGCGGTGCACTCGCCTACCGCTTTGCCCGTGCCGAGTTGGGTGCCGTGGGCTATCACAGCCGCTTCGACCGCCCGTTCAGCCCTGGCACGCGTGCCTATCAGCGCTTTCTCTTCTCCGGCAACCAGACGACCATGCTCGGCGTCTTCGGCAACCTCTACGCGGGCGACATGCATCTTTTTGGCGAAGTGGCACGCTCGCAGGACGATGTGCTGGGCGGCCTCGGCGGCGTGTCGATGCGGTTTGCCAAGATAGCAGACGCCGTGGTGTTGGCCCGCCACTACCCCCGCGATTTCGTCAGCCTCCACGGGTTTGCCTTTGGCGAGCGCAATGGAGCCACCCAGAACGAGACGGGATACTACCTCGGCCTGCAACTGCGTCCGGCAAACAAATGGCGCGTGATGGCTTATGTAGACCAGTACGCATTTCCTTGGGTGCGCTTCGCTGTACCCCGCCCCTCTACCGGCCACGATGCCCTGATTGCCGTGGAGCACAAACCCCGCCCATGGTTTCTCTACTACCTCCAGGGCCGCACCGAAACCAAGGAAGCCAGCGCGGACATCCTGACCGAGGCAGGCCAACTGCTCGATGGCGTCCGTCCTGAGACACGCCAGTCGCTCCGGCTGCATGGCGACTACCGCTTCAGCCGTCGGCTGCGGCTACGTGCTCGTATCGAAGGAGTCCGCTTTGCCACACCCGACGCCCCGGACCGCTACGGCGTCGTGCTCTACCAGGACCTGCGATGGCTACCGGTACGGAGCCTCCAGTTAGACACCCGCCTTGCCTACTTCAACACGGACAGCTTCGATGCGCGCGTTTATACCTACGAGCACGATTTGCTCTACACCTTCTCGGTTCCTGCTTTCTCCGGGCGCGGGCAGCGAGCCTACGTGCTGGTGCGCTGGCAACCGACTACACAACTTACGATTCAGGCCAAAGCCGCCATCACCCATTTCGGCGATGTGGAGACCGTTGGATCTGGCCTGGATGAAGTCGCAGGCAACCAGCTCCGCGAGGTCCGCGCCCAGCTTTGGTGGCGGTTCTGACGATTTCCACCCAACCCCTTGTTTAGCAAAATCTTAATAAAAACATAAGCACGACGATACTAAAAGCAGCGAACGGACTAAAAAATGTGCCCGGAGTGTGCATCCCATGACCAGCAAGAATATATTCTGTACCAACTGAAGCGCATTTTATAGCCCCGATCTATGTAAAGAATCGGGAAATCGAACGATACCCGCTTTCCTTCGTACACCCGGGCGGCGTTATTTGCTAGGCTAAATCGCCCTTGTACCTTTCGCACATTATGCCTTCTGCTAAAGAATTGCACATACTTACGGTAGAAGACAACCCCGACACGCAAACGCTGTTGTTCTACATGCTACAGCAGCATTTTAACATGTCCTTCTCTTCCCATGTCGATGAAGCACTGAATCTAGCAGCAGAAAAAGAATTCAACCTGTTCCTCCTCGATATCAACCTCGGGGAATCCCGTACGGGGGTTGACCTGTTGCACCTCCTGCGTGAGCAACCCCGCTATGCCAACACACCGGCCCTGGCGTTGACAGCGTATGCCATGCCCGGCGACCGCGAGCGCTTCCTGGATGCTGGCTTCAACGGCTACATCAGCAAACCCTTCACCCGCCGCGAACTGCTCGACACGATCAAGGTAGCGATCAACGGGAAGAAAAAGGCGTCTTAATAGGAGAGCCTATGAGTCCAAGAATCTATGAGACCAGGCAGCACCCTTCAGCACTATCATCATAGCCGCACAGGCGCTTCGGCTGCTAGACTCTTTTTCCTCCTCCTGCTCCTCACTGTCGGATGTGGCCTTCAGCGCAGCTACGAGGGACAGGGCCGCATCGTTGGGTTTGGGGATGACGGGCGAACGGTCATTATTGAGCATGAAGACATCCCCCGCCTGATGCCAGCCATGACGATGCCATTTCAGGTGCAGGATAGCACCGAGCTTACGTCTTTTGCCCAGGGCGATGCGCTACGCTTTACGCTCCACCTCTCCCGCGACAGCTCCTGGATTGCTGATCTGATTCCGCTACCGGACAGCGCTGTGGCGCGCCACCCTGCTGGAGCGCCCGACGCGTTCCTTGACGCTACCGCCACGCCGCTCCTCGAACCGGGCGACGCGGTTCCCGTGGCCACGCTTGTCAATCAAGCTGGCGAGACTATAAACCTGGCAGATTTCCAGGGACGAGCACTGTTGCTGACGTTCATCTACACGCGGTGTCCGCTGCCCGACTTCTGCCCCCTGCTCTCGCGGCAGTTTCAGCGGCTCCAACCCGTACTTGCGAACCGCTTCGGGGATGAGGTGCATCTGCTAAGCATTTCCTTCGACCCGGCCTACGATACACCTGCAACACTCCGCGACTATGCCCGCCGCTATACGCAGAACACCTCGACCTGGAGCTTTACTACCGGCTCGGAGGAAGCCATTGCCGATCTCGCCAGCCGCTTCGGGGTATTTTTTGCTGCCAACGGAGACACTTTCGATCACAACCTCACCACTGCACTGATTGATCAGGAGGGCCGGGTCGTCCACCTCTGGCGTGGCAATGACTGGCAGACGGAGGATGTGCTCGCGGCCGTATCTGACCTGATCGCGGATTAGCGCCGCTGCCGACTGCCGGGGTTAGGGCCTCGGGAAAGGCCGTACTCTTCTTCGGGGGCGGTGGGCGGAAGGCTGGCTTCGATTTCGATGGTGCGGCTCGTCGTATGCGGGGCAGAGGCATGCTGACGTAGCGCTACCAGTTCACCGATGCTGAGTTCGGTATGCCCTTCTTTCTCCAGTTTCTTCAGGAAGGTGCGATCGATGCCTACCATTTTGAGCTGTACCAATTCTCCCAGCGTGGGGCAATAGCCAGCCTCCCGAATGGACTCGACGTAGGTGTCATCCAGCCCAAAGATCCGGGCCACCAGCAACTCTTCGTCCGTAGCATCCTTGAAGCCCAGCCGCCGCATCTGGTGCGCAAACGGCCTTTGATCGTAATTGACCACTTCTGCCAGGAGCACCTGCACATCGGTATCAGCCAGTTCGAGATGCCACTCGGCCAGCGCGCGCTTTGTCTTCTCCACCAAGACCCTGGAAACCGCCATTCTCAGTTCCCCTTCTACCTGGAGATCCATGATTTGTGGAGCCACCTCGGCGACGGTGTTTTGCTGCGCATTCTCTTCGGTATCGTTTGCATTCCACGCGGCAATATCGAACGTGTCATCCAACACCTCTTTTGCGGCGCGGCGCACCCGGGCATCGTCGTCGCGCAGGGCCAGATGCAGCGATTCAAGGGCGCGTTCATCGTCCATCTCGCCGAGGGTGTGTATCAGTTGGCGACGGACTTTGCTGCTCGGCTCGGCCCGCAAGGCTTCTGCCAGCGTAGGCACTGCATTGCTATTATCCAGTTCTTCGAGGGCCGCTATCGCGTTGCCGCGCACGGCTTCGCTCTCGTCCTTCAGCGCTCGCATCAATGCGGGGAGTGCTTCGCCGCAATCGTACTCACCGAGGGCCCAGGCGGCCTTGGCCCGCACCCGCTCGCTACGGTCAGTAAGCAGGGCATGGCTCAGGTCAGCAACCGTATTCCCCTCATCGTTTTCGAGCAAAGCATAGATGGCACGGATGCGCCCTTCCTCATTTTTGCGCTGCGGGACCGGTTCTGCTTTGGCATAATACCGGCGTTCCACACGCTCGGCGCGTTTCGTCGGACGGACGGCATACACTTCACGGGTACGAACCGGCTCCGTCCCAGCATAGGTGACAGTGATATCGCCGTCCACGGTGTGCAATGAAAGCTGGCGACCGCCACGCCCGAAGGTCCCGCTAAACTGCTCGCCGCCTCTGTTGGAACGCTGTGTCAGTGGCAACGCCGTTTGCAAGCGCCCGTCGGCCTCTACCTGAAGATCGATGTCGGTGTGCGTCTCGGCTGGTAGCTCCACGATGATATCGCCGTTGACGCTGCTGAATGGTAAGTTGCCCTGCCAGATCGTTTTGCCAATCCGCGCATGGATGTCGCCGTTAACGGTGGTGGCCTGCCCGAAATGCGCGGTGCGCAGATCGACATCACCATCGACCGTGGCGGCGCGCACGGTACCGGTGGTCTGGGCGAAGATATCGCCCTGGGTGGTTACGGCATCGACATCGCTTTCGAGCGCTACGGCTTTGACATCGCCGCTGACGGTGGAGCCGGAAAAGCGCACGCCTGCAGGCACACGCACGAGAAAATCAATCTCATGGGAATCATCCTGCGCGCACACGTTCGCGTCTGCTTCTGAGGGTACGCAAACGACCAGACCCTGCTCATCTTGCAGAATCCGTACAGGCATCGTTGTGCCATCGGTCAGAGCGACCACTTCGACTTCCTTTGTCTTTGAGGGTGTGGCCTGAACATCGCCACGCACGCCACGCACCGAAAGCACCTGCCCTTCCTTCATCGTGCCGACCCAGCGGTAGGCGTCGCCTTCTTGCGTCGTAATTTGCTCGAATGCCAGGTCATTGCTTTCGGCCTCTGCCCCCGGACGCAACGCCGCGAGTGGCAACACCAGCAACGCCGTGAGTGCCATGCCCAAACCCGTCGAAATCCTGCCGAGACGGCTACGGCTTTTGTTGCCATCAAGAATGGAGAGGACGCGGGTTTCGAGTTGCGAGGGCCGTGCCATCGACACCGCGCCCAGCGGCATCAAGAGCGTGGTTCGGGTAGAGCGGGCGATGTCGAGCAAGTGGGCGGCGTAATGCGAAGGGCGGATGCCACCATCCAGCACGAGGTCGTCGCAGGCTTTTTCGCGCTCTTCGCGCATGGCCCGCGCTGCCATCCAGACGAGCGGATTGAACCAGCTAATAGCGGAGGCGAGTTGGGCCAGCGTCTGTGTGAGGCAATCCCAGCGTTTGACGTGCGCCAGTTCGTGCGTAATCACACACTGCCTCCGCCCTTTCGACCACTCGTTCGCGCTGATGGGCAACAGCACGACGGAGCGCCACAGCCCCCA
Organism: Rhodothermales bacterium; assembly: GCA_035312345.1. Taxonomy (GTDB): domain Bacteria; phylum Bacteroidota; class Rhodothermia; order Rhodothermales; family DATGCC01; genus DATGCC01. The sequence goes on along the minus strand of DATGCC010000053.1, from coordinate 334 downwards.
CGTCATCGGCATCGCCGTGCGTGTGCTGCGCAGCAACGTGACGGGACGTGTCAGCCCGATGCGGCGGCTACTGTCTTCGACCAGATCGAGCCATTCTCGGTCTTTGATGGGACGTGCACGGAAGGCCAGCCACGCCACGCCTGCCGCACCAATGGAGAAACGTAGCAGAACCACCACTACGCCAACCATCCAGACCATGAGCAACCAGACCGACCAGTGCGCCGCCTGCATCGCCGCGAAAACGCGCAGAAAAGCGTTGAGGTAGGCTTCGTAGAAGGGTACAGGTTGGCTTTCGAGGGTGCTGCCCGCTCCTGTCTCAGGTGCCGAGGGCAGT